>CAMBCD010000312.1 GCA_945863085.1 Bordetella parapertussis | reverse complement strand
CGCAATCCGGCGCGGCTGGCTGCGCCCGGGCCGGCTGACACTGTTCACTTTTTTCCCGGTGGGCCTGTTCCGCGCCTGGTCTTATGCCGATCTCGACATGCACGGTCTGGTGTATCCCGCGCCGGCGTCTCCGGGGCTGGCACTGCCGCTGCCGGAAACCGGCAGCGGTGACGGCGGCGCGCATGGCCAGGGACATGATGAATTCTCCGGACTGCGACCGTACCGCCCCGGTGACTCACCCCGCCATATTGCGTGGAAGGCCGTGGCGCGCGATGACAATCTGTTGACCAAACAATTCGCCGGCCGCGCCGATACCGAACTCTGGCTGGCCTGGGAATCGCTGCCACCGGCCATGGGCGGCGAAAGCCGGATCTCGCATCTGACGCGCTGGGTCATCGACGCCGATGCCGCCGGCCTGGCTTACGGCCTGCGCCTGCCCGGTCTGACATTACCAATCGCCAACGGTGCCGCGCACCGCGGCGATTGCCTGCGCGCACTGGCCCTGCATGGTCTCGCTGCCGACCACACTTAACACGCGGATCATCGGATCCCGTGACATCCTCTGGCTGGGCGCCGGGTTCCTGCTCGCCAGCCTGCCGCATCTGTTGCGGATGCCGATATGGATTTCATTGCTGGCCACCGGCATAGCCTGCTGGCGCCTGCTGCAACTGCGGATGCGCAGCAAACCGGCGGCAAAATGGCTGCTGGTACTGATCGCATTTGCCGCCAGCGTCGGCATCCTGATGCAATACCGCACACTCTTCGGACGCGATGCCGGCGTTGCATTGCTGGTGATCATGCTCGCGCTGAAACTGCTGGAAACCCGCACCCAGCGCGACGGCATGCTGCTGAACTTCCTCGGCTGTTTCCTGCTGGTCACCAATTTCCTGCACTCGCAGACCATACCGACCGCGTTTTACATGCTGGGTTGCGCATGGCTGCTGGTCACCAGCCTGATCGGCATGCAGTTCACCGGCGCATGGCCGGGCTGGCGACAGCCCGTGCGCCGCGCCGGCGTGCTGATCCTGCAAGGCATACCGCTGATGCTGGTGCTGTTCCTGCTGTTTCCGCGCGTGCAGGGTCCGCTGTGGGGGCTGCCGCAGGACGCCTATGCCGGGCTGAGCGGACTGTCCGACAACATGAGTCCGGGCAGCCTGAACAGCCTGATCCTGTCCGATGCCGTCGCTTTCCGCGCATCCTTCCCCGGCGGCATACCCGAACCCAAGGATCTGTACTGGCGCGGCCCCGTGTTGTGGGATTACGACGGCAGAACATGGACTGCGCCGCGCATCGTGCAAAGCACCAACGACCTGCCCGACAATGGCGCCCAGATTGAATATACGGTCACGGTGGAACCGCACAATAAACGCTGGCTGTTCGCACTGGAGTTTCCGGGCATCCGGCCACCCCGCTCGATTGCCACCCGCGACATGCAGTTGCTCAGTTTCACGTCTGTGCGCAGCCGGCTGCGTTACGACATGACGTCTTCCATCGGTACGGCCTATGGCGCGGACGACGACCAGAGCCTGCTCGCGCGCAACCTCCGCCTGCCGGCCGATGCCAACCCGCGAACCCATGCATTTGCACAGGAGCTGCGCAAAAAATTCCCGAACGACCGCAACCTGGTCGCTGACGTGCTGACGCGTTTCCGCAACGAGAATTTTGTCTATACCCTCTCGCCGCCGCTGCTCGGCGAACATCCGGTCGACGAATTCCTGTTTGAAACACGCCGCGGTTTCTGCGAACACTATGCCTCGGCATTTACGGTGCTGATGCGTGCCGCGGGCATACCGGCACGCGTGGTCACCGGTTATCTCGGCGGCGAAATCAATCCGGTCGGCGAATACATCCTCGTGCGCCAGGCCGACGCCCACGCCTGGGTGGAGATCTGGCTGGAGAAAACCGGCTGGGTGCGCGTGGATCCCACGGCCGCGGTGTCACCGGCACGGGTGGAACGCGGCATAGCCTCCGCGCTGCCGAGCACCGATGTATTGCCGATGTTCGTGCGTGGTGATTTTGCACTGCTGCAGCGCATGCGACTGACGCTGGATTCGGTGACCTATACCTGGAATCAATGGGTATTGGGCTACACCCCTGACCGCCAGCGCCGCCTGCTGTCGTATGTTGGTTTCAGCGAAGCGACATGGCAGACCCTGGCCTTCCTGCTGATGTTCTGCGCCGGGGTCGCCGTGTTGATCGGCGCGGTGTTTGCCTTGCGCGATCTGCGCGGCGTACGCGAAGATCCGGTAAAAAAAATCTATAGGCAGTTTTGCCGGAAACTGGAACGGCAGGGATTGTCGCGTGATCCGGCGGAAGGCCCCGGCGCGTTCGCGCAGCGCACCGCGCAGCAGCGTCCTGAACTGGCCGCTGCGGTGGATGCAATCACGGCGCTGTATGTCGCGCTGCGTTATGGCAGGAAATCCGGTGCACTACAGGTGCAGGACTTGAAAAACCGGGTGCGCGCTTTTTCGGCAAAAAATATCAATAAAAACAGATTTTTATAAACCAAAGCGGTGTCAATTCCCTCGGCAAATCTACGCCGGCGGCAGTAACTCCGCCGGGTCCACCGGTTTGCCCAACCTGCGAATTTCAAAGTGCAGCTTCACCTGATCGCTGTCGGTATTGCCCATTTCCGCAATTTTCTGGCCGCGGGTCACGGTCTGGCCTTCCTTCACCAGCAGTTCGCGGTTGTGCGCATACACGCTGAGAAATTTTTCGTTGTGTTTGATCACGATCAGTTTGCCCAGGCCGCGGATGCCGGTGCCGCTGAAAATCACCCGCCCGGGTCCTGCCGCCACCACCGGCTGGCCCATTTTCCCGGCGATGCCGATCCCCTTGTTCGAGGCATCGTTGAAGGGACTGACAATCTTTCCGGTCACCGGCCAGATCCAGTCGACCTCATCGGCGCCTGGCGGAAAGGGTTTGGGTTCACCCTGGGTCGGCGGTTTAGTTGCCGCAGCAGGATCGGGCTTGGCGCCCGACATCTGGGCGTAGGTTTGATCCGAGTATGGCACCCGCACGCCGCGCGGCTCGGCCCGCGCACCGACAACAGCCCCGGGCCCCGTCCCCAGCGGTTTCGCCTCCACCGTGCCTGACGGTGTACGCAGAGGTGATGCGACCACACCACCCGGCGGCGTCAGCCGCAATTGCTGGCCGATGCGGATACGCGACGGTTCAATGTTGTTCCACGCCGCCAGTTCGCGGTAATCCAGACCGAACTCCAGCGCAATGCTGTACAGCGTGTCGCCGGCTTTTACCGTGTAAAACGCGGGGCGCGGCTGATCCGGCACGGACGCCTGCGCTGCACGCGGCGCGGGCTTGGCTGGCGCTGCCTTGGTCTGCGGAGGAAGCCGCTCGGTGACTGGTGCAGGACGGCCTGTCATGCAACCGGCCAACAGGACCAGCAGGACCGCGGAAATGCCGATGCCGATGCGCTTGTCCATGCGCCCTGCCGGCACGGCGCAGCGCTGGCGCTCAGCCGAGGCCGGGGAGCAGCGGAACAAAATTGGCAACTTCCACTTTGCGATCGACATAACCTTGCGCGGTTTTTTCAATGACATGCAACGACTGCTTGCCATGGTGCGTCAGCGGGATGATCAGTTTACCACCCGTCGCCAGCTGGTCACGCAAGGCCTGCGGTACATGTGTTGCCGCGGCAGCCACGATGATGCCGTCGAACGGCGCCTGCTCCGGCATGCCCAGGTTGCCGTCGGCGTTGCGTACACGCACGTTATGCGCGCGTGCATCACGCAGATGACGCCGCGCCTTGGTCAATAACGGCGCCAGCCGCTCAACGGAATACACTTCGCGTGCCAGTCTTGACAGCACCGCGGCCTGGTAACCGCAACCGGTGCCGATTTCCA
>CAMBCD010000311.1 GCA_945863085.1 Bordetella parapertussis | reverse complement strand
AGGGGAATGCTCCTCACCGCGCGCCGCGGGTTGCGGCTTGGGCGCCGCCTTGGGTTGCGGATTGCGAAACGGACTGCGTTTTTTCCGGGCACCCGTCATGCGCCGCCCCGTCCGGTCCCGGCCTGGGCAGCCCCCCCGGGCAAGCTCTGTGATGAATCTAGCGCTGATCTTGTTGATTTCATGGTTTGCTGTATGCTGATTGCTGAATTTCGCAGTATACAGAGCATGCAATTTTGCCGCCCCTTCTCCGAAGCCCTGGGGCAGGCAAGGGAGAATAAAAATGAAATTCAGGGGTAAGACTGTAATTGGTATCGGGCTGCTGGCAATATTGTCGATATTGTCATCTGTTAGCGTAGTATTTGCCGCCCCCGCCGACGACATCAAGGCATTGCTCGACAAGGGGGACGCCGCCGGGGCTTATGCGCTCGGCAAGAACCATCCCTATCAACTCGGCGATCCGCAGTTCGACTTCTACTTTGGCGTCGCCGCCATTGACAGCGGTCGCGCCGGCGAAGGTGTGCTCGCACTGGAACGCTATGCCATCAATTTCCCGGATAACGCCAGCGCCAGGCTCGAGCTCGCACGCGGTTATTTCGTCATGGGTGACGATCAGCGTGCACGCGAGGAATTCAATGCCGTCCTGAACACCAAACCACCGGCAGCGGTGGCGGCAAATATCGAGCGCTTTCTGGACGCTTTGCGCTCCCGCGAAAGTACTTACCGCACGACTGCCGGCCTGTTCCTCGAAGCAGGTTACGGCTACGACAGCAACACCAACGGCGGCGTCGGCAGCGCCAATATCAGTCTTCCGGTGTTCGGCAACGTCGTGATCGGCCAGGCAGGAGTCAAGACCCGTTCCAACTTCAGCTGGCTCGCCATTGGCGGCCAGATTTCGCATCCGATTGCCCCCGGGCTGGCCGTGTTCGCCGGCGGACAGGTGGACGGCAAATTCCACAGCTCGGGCGATGCCCAGCAATTTGACCAGGGCAATATCGCCGCCAACGGCGGCGTCTCGTATTTCAAAGACAAGAATTTCTATCGCCTGACCGCCTCACGCGCGGAGGTCACCGTCGATTACAACCGTTTCCGGACCGTCAGCAGCCTGTCCGGGGAATGGCTGCACCAGATCGACGAACTGCAGACCATCAGCCCCTTCCTGCAGACGGCGCAATTCGACTACACCGGGAACAACCGGGTCCGTGATGCCGAGTTCCATGCCGCCGGCATCGGTTACCGCAAAGCGTTCATCGACAAATGGCAACCCCTGCTGACGCTCAGCATCAATACCGGGAAAGAACGCAATACCGAAGGTCGCCTGGATCTCGGCCGCGAAATCTACGGCGGACGGGCCGCACTCGCCATCACGCCGATTCCCAAGTGGGCACTCTCTGTCGGCGGCACCTACCAGAAAAGCCGTTATAGCGGACCGGACGCGCTTCTCGGAACTACGCGCAGTGATAATTATTATGCTGCCGATGCGGTCGCCAGCTACGCCTACACCAGGGATCTCAGCCTGCGCGGCGAGCTGCTGCTTTCGAAGAACTCATCGAACCTCGAGCTCTACACCTACCGGCGCGACATGCTGACTTTCAAGATTCGCTACGATTTCAGGTAAGGGGAACATCATGAAACAACTTTTACCCCGCTTCGCCTTCGTTGTCGCTCTGGGACTCACCGCCACCGCCCATGCCGCAGACGTCGGCCGGGTACTGCTCGCCGCCGGCAACGCGGTTGCGATCCGCGGCAATCAAACCGTCAGCCTCGCTTACGGCGCAATGATCCAGGACAAGGATCTGCTGCGCACGGGCGCGGCAAGCAACCTGCAGGTGCGCTTCACTGACGAGAGCATTGTCTCCCTGAAGGAAAACAGCGAGCTGCGAATCGACGATTTCCGCTTTTCCGGCAAGGAAGACGGCAGCGAACGCGGCTTTCTCAGCCTGCTCAAGGGCGGACTGCGCACGGTAACCGGGCTGATCGGTCGCACCAACAACGCCAGCTACCGGTTGAGCACCGTCACTGCAACGATCGGCATCCGCGGCACCGACTATGCAGCAACATTGTGCCAGGGGGATTGCCGCAACAGCGACGGCTCGCTGGCCAAGGACGGGCTCTATGGCCGCACCAACGGCATCTCCCACGGCACCAACCGCATCGACGTGTCCAACGAGCGCGACCAGAAATCATTCGGCATCAACGAAAATTTCTACGTCGCTGACGCCAAAAGCATTGTTGAACCCCTGCTGGTTGCGCCGAATTTTGTATCCAACAAGCTGGAAAGCCGCAAACAGGGCGGCACCAAAAGTGCGTCCGGGGGTTCAGGTTCCGAGCAGGCCACAACTGGCGGCGCAGCTTCGGAAAGCCGCCCGAGCACGACACCGGAAGCCCTGCCGCAACTGCAGTTCGTGGCGACGCAGGACCTGGGGCCGCAGGGCACCTCCCTGCTGTTGACGCCGACCTATGGCATTGCTGGAGCCGATAATGGCGATGCCGGCGGCGCATTCATTTTCCTAAACCAGCTCACGCGGTCCGGAACAACGCTGATCGGCCTCGATGTCTCGGGCACCGATGAATTCGGGCCATTTCATTTCATCGGCACGACCACCCTGGCCGCCGTCACTGATACCGGGTCCGGTACCGGCGTTGATGTGCACTGGGGCCGCTGGACAAGCGGCACCCTCAACGATAACGGCAATGTGAGAGTGCTGGGGCCGGCTCCCAACGGACACTTCCATTACATCTACGGCGAACTGACACCCCCCGACACCATTGCCGCCAAGACCGGAACCGCCGTGTTCAACCGCATCGGCGGCACCACGCCGACCGACAGCGTGTTTCCAGTGAATACCGCATCCAGCTTCAGCTTTGGCAGCATCGGGGTCAACTTCACCTCGCGCACTGCGGTACTGAGCAGCCTCAACATGTCGTTCCCGACCGGCGTCAACTACAACTTCAGTTCGGTTCCGCTGACCATCACTGTTCAGGCCGGCGGCGCCACCATCGAGGGCATGACTACCAATAGCACCGGGTGCACAAGTGGCCCGTGCAGTACCAGTTCCCCGGCGACACTCAGGGTTGACGGGGCATTTGTCGGGCCGACCGGAAATCATATCGGCGCGGTATTCGGGACACAATCCGTTGCCGGCACCACCGCGTCGGCGCAACTGTTCAAGTGCCCGACCTGCCCCTGACGCTGGGACAGTAACCAGAATTCACACCGCGCGCCGCTCCTGCACGGCCTGGGCCAGCGTGCCGCTGTCGACATGCTCGAGTTCTCCACCCACCGGCAGGCCGCGCGCAATGCGCGTGACCTTGACGCCCTTGGCCCGCAGCAGCTCGCCGGCATAATGCGCCGTGGCTTCGCCCTCCACCGTGAAATTGGTGGCCAGCACCACTTCCTGCACCACGCCGTCGGCGGCGCGCTGCAGCAGGCGCTCGAGGTGGATGTCTTTCGGCCCGATGCCGTCCAGCGGCGACAAGGCACCCATCAGCACGAAGTACAGTCCGTCATGGCATTGTGCCTGCTCCATCATCAGCAGGTCACCCGGCGTTTCGACGACGCATAACAACCGGCTGTTGCGTCGCGGCGACAGGCACAGCTGGCACACCGGCTCCTCGGAAAAGTTGTTGCAGCGCTCGCAATGGCGCACCCGCTCCAGCGCAGCCCCCATGGTCACCGCCAGACGCTGCGCGCCGGGGCGGTCGCGTTGCATCAGATGGAAGGCCATGCGCTGCGCCGAGCGCGGCCCGACACCGGGCAGACAGCGCAGGGCTTCGATCAGTGCTTGCAGCGAAGGAGGTGAATTCACAATAAGATATTTCTATAAGTTATTGTTTTTATTATATTTATTAACAAATCAAAATGGCAGTTTC
>CAMBCD010000310.1 GCA_945863085.1 Bordetella parapertussis | reverse complement strand
TCCTGGCAGGACCAGTACAAACTGATGGTCGGCACCGTGACCCCGCGCCCGATTGCACTGGTGACCACGCTGGGCCGCAACGGCCCCAATGCCGCACCCTTCAGTTTTTTCAATGCCGTCGGTTCCGATCCGGCGATGCTGATGTTTTCCGTCGGTGACAAATCGGGCGCCGCCAAGGATACGGTGCGCAATATCCGTGAACTGCCTGAATTCGTCGTGCACATCGTCAGCGACGCGATCAAGGATCAGATGAATGTCTGTGCTGTCGATTACCCGCCCGAAGTCAACGAGATCGAAAAGGCCGGATTGACCGCGGTGCCCTCGACCAGGGTGCGGCCGCCGCGCATCGCGGAGGCGCCGGTGGCGATGGAATGCCGGCTGATGCAGATTGTCGACCTCGGTCGCAAACCCTATCACGTGGTGTTCGGCGAGGTGGTCTATTTCCATTATCACGACGGCATCGTCAACGAGCGATTCCATGTCGATGTCGGTCGCATCAATCCGATCGGGCGGCTGGCCGGCAAGGGTGGTTATACCCGCGTGACCGATCGTTTCGAGATGCCGCGCATCCCCTATGGCCCGCCTGCCGGGGAATGATCCGCAGGACGCACCGGAAATCCAATATAAAAATGCAGCAGATGCGGAGGACAACGTCACTTCAGCAAGGAGCACCATGAACACCATGCGCAACATCATCCCGGCAGTCTCCTTACTCTTCATTTTTGCGGCCATTTCCGCACACAGCGCCGAATATCCACAGCGTCCCGTGAGGCTGGTGGTGCCGTATTCCGCCGGCGGCTCGACCGACACCGTGGCGCGTATCACCGGCGCCCGGCTTTCGGAGCGCCTCGGCCAGCCCGTGGTGGTCGATAACCGCACCGGCGCCGGCACCATCATCGGCACTGAAATCGTCAAGGAGGCAACGCCCGACGGCCACATCCTGCTGATGGCGACGCCGCCGCTGGCGGTCAATCCGTCATTGCGCGCCAGCGTGCCTTATGTGCTCGAGCGTGATTTTGTCGCGATTACCAACATCGCGGCTTCCAGCAACCTGCTGGTGGTGCATCCGTCGATGCCCGTGTCCTCGGTCAAGGATCTGATTGCGCTGCTGAAGGCCAACCCCGGCAAATACAACTACGGTTCAAGCGGTGTCGGCGGCGCCGGCCACCTCGCGATGGCCTTGTTCACCAGCATGGCCGGGGTGGAAGCGCTGCATGTGCCGTACAAGGGCGGCGCCCCCGCGGTGGCTGATCTCGTGGCCGGTCGTTTGAACATGATGATGGCCAACCTGACTACTGCGCAGCCGCATATCCGTGCCGGCAAACTGAAGGGCCTGGGTGTGGGCAAGGCCAAACGTTCGCCGCTGTTTCCCGAAATGCCGACCATCGCCGAAGCGGGGGTGAAAGGTTATGAAGCGAACAACTGGAATGGCGTGGTGGCGCCGCGTGGCACGCCGCGTGGGGTGATCGAACGTTTGCACAGGGACATCGTCGCCACGCTGCAGGAACCGGCGATTGCCGAACGCATGGCGCGAGCCGGGCTTGAACCCGTGGGGGATACACCGGCCCAGTTCGCGCAATACCTGAAAGCCGAAGCCGCGAAGTGGGGCAAGCTGGTCAAGTCGGCGGGAATCAAGGCGGAATAGCAGGGAACCCATTAAATATGTTTAAAATCAATAGGTTATGAAATGAATGCAATCACCAACCGACGCCCGCAACCTGACAAGGTCATCGTCGACCTCGCGAACTATGCCCATGCTTATCGGCCGGCGAGCAAGCTCGCATTTGAAACGGCACGGCTGACCCTGATCGACAGCCTCGCTTGCGCGTTCGAAGCGCTGGCCTATCCGGACTGCACCAAGCTGCTGGGGCCGGTGGTGCCGGGTACCATCGTGCCCAACGGCGCGCGTGTGCCGGGCACCAGCTGCGTGCTGGATCCGGTGACTGCCGCGTTCAACGCCGGAACGCTGATCCGCTGGCTGGATTTCAACGACGCCTTCTACGGCCGCACGGTGATCCATCCCTCGGACAACATCGGCGCGATCCTGATGACTGCCGACTGGCTGTCGCGTACGCGGCAGGCGGCAGGCAAGGCGCCGATAAAAATGCGCGAGGTGTTGTCGGCGATCATCAAGGCCTACGAAGTACAGGGTGGCCTCGCGCTGGAAAACGGCTTCACCGCCGCAGGCCTTGACCATACGATACTGGTCAAGATCGCGACGACTGCCGCGGTGTCACAACTGATCGGCTGCAGCCGCGACGAAATCATCAATGCGCTGTCGAACGCCTGGGTTGATGGCCATGCGCTGGCCACCTATCGCCGCAAACCCAACACCGGCGCGCGCAAGTCCTGGGCGGCGGGTGATGCCTCGGCGCGTGGCGTGTGGCTGGCGCTGATGGCGAAAAAGGGCGAGATGGGTTATCCCTCTGCGCTGACTGCACCGAAGTGGGGATTTTACGAGGTGCTGTTCAAGGGCAAACCCTTCAAATTCCAGCGCCCCTTCGGCAGCTACGTGATCGAGAACACGCTGTTCAAGATTCCCTACCCGACGGCCTTCCACGGCCAGACGGGGGTGGAGGCGGCGATCAAGCTGCATCCGCTGGTGAAAGACCGGCTGGATGACATCAAACACATCGAGGCGCGTGGCCACAACTCGACGATGGTCATCCTCGACAAGACAGGGCCGCTGGCCAATTTTGCCGATCGCGACCACTGCATGCAGTACATGATGGCTATCGGCCTGATCTTCGGCGATATGACGGCCAAGCATTACGAGGACGAAATCGCCGCCGATCCGCGCATCGACAAGCTGCGCGCGAAAATCCGCCTGACCGAATACGAACGCTACGAACGCGAATACCACGACCCCGCGAAACGCACCAACGCCAATTCCATCCAGGTGTTCTTCAAGGATGGCAGCAAGACCCCGCTGTCGGAAGTGAACTATCCGCTGGGCCACCGCATGCGGCGCAAGGAAGGCATTCCGGCGGTGATGAAAAAATTCAACGAGAACACGGGGATGGTGTTTGCTGCGAAGCAGAAGGCGGCGATTACCGAGGTTTGTACGAACCAGAAGAAACTCGAGGCGATGGCTGTGCACGAGTTTGTTGATCTACTGGTGCGTTAGTCCAGCGATCCAAGTCGTCTTGTCATCCCGGCGAAAGCCGGGATCCAGAAGACCATATTTGATGCATCAGTAAAACCCTGGACCCCGGCTTTACGCCGGGGTGACGGCAAAATCAGGCCTGCGAATACATCTTCCGACCCGGTGTCGGCAGTTCGGCGCTGAGGATTGCGCCGCCTTCGGAGTCGACGATGTACAGCGTGTGCGGATCCTTCACGCCGTAGGCGCAGTTGGTGACTACGTCGGAACCGGGGGAGTCGACGCGGTACAGTGGTTCGCCGCGGTGGTTGAAAATCCACACTGCACCCATGTCCGGGTGCGCCACGGCCAGGCCGTCGTCTTCGTCGATCGCCATGCCGTCGGGGCCGCGGCCTCCGGACATCTGGATGAATATACCCATGCGCGTCATCGTGCCGTCGGGCAGCAGCGGCAGACGCCACACGGCGTTGGCGCGCGTCGCCGCGACAAACAGCGTGTTCTCCGACTTGTTCAGCACCAGGCCGTTCGGGCTGGGGATGTTGTCGGCGATGCGTTCCAGCTTGCCGTTGCTGCGCAGACGGTAGACGCTGCCGGCAGGATTTTGCAACCCGGTCTGGCCCTGGTCGGTGAAATAGAGGTCGCCGTTGCTGGCGAACACCAGATCGTTGAGGCCCTTGAAGGTTTCGAGGTTGTAGCGATTGATGATGGTTTCGATGCGGCCGCGTTTGGCGTCGAGCAGCATCAACCCGCGCTTGTGGTCGGTGACGAAGATGCGGCCATCCTTGTGGATCTTC
>CAMBCD010000309.1 GCA_945863085.1 Bordetella parapertussis | reverse complement strand
GCAATGATCGCCGGGATCATGGCGGCGTATAGGCCGTATTCCGGCGGCAGACCGGCAATGGTCGCGAAGGCGACGCCCTGTGGCAATACAACGACCGCGCCAGTCAGTCCCGCCAGCGCATCGGCGCGCATGGTCTGGCGGTTGACCATCGGCCACCAGTGCAGGAATGGAAATAACCGGCCGGCGAACTGCAGCAGTTCAGGGCGGGAGCGGAATGAAAACTTCAAGGGCTTCCCCGGAGCAATGGTTTTCATTATGGGTCATCGCCGCCGGGATGGCTAATCAGCCAAATTTGCCCGGCAATCAGCGAATTTTTTGGGCTATAATCGGCGCCCTGCATCGTTCAAAAAAGGAAAGAGTGCCTTCATGATACGGTTAACTGCAATTTGCCTCGGTCTCGGGGTGGCACTGGCCCCGGGTTTAACCCAGGCAGCCGAAGGCAATCCGTCGGCAGGCAAGGACAAGTCCGCGATGTGTGCCGGCTGCCATGGCATTCCCGGTTACAAGACCGCATTCCCCGTGACTTACAGCGTGCCGAAACTAGGCGGCCAGCACGCCGCCTACATCATCAAGGCGCTTCAGGGCTACAAGAACGGCGACCGCACGCACCCTTCAATGCGCGCAATCGCAGCCGGCCTGACGGACCAGGACATGGCGGACGTTGCCGCTTACTACGCAACGACTGCAGTCCAGTCGGCGTCGAAATAACGGGATTCAGGGGATAGTGATGAAAAAACTGCTGTGGATAGCCGGTTGCGCGGCGCTGATCGCCAGTGGCCCGGCTTTGGCTGCCAATCCTGCCGCGGGCAAGGAAAAATCCAAAACCTGCGCCGCCTGTCACGGTCCGGACGGCAACAGTGCTGCGCCGGACTTTCCGCGCCTGGCCGGCCAGAATTTTGACTATCTGGTCAAAGCCCTGGCGGATTACAAGGCAGGCGAACGCAAGAATGCAATCATGGCGCCCCAGGCGGCAAACCTGTCGCAGCGCGATATTGAAGATCTGGCTTCTTTCTACTCTCGCCAGTCGGGGCTCACGGTTAAATACTGAGCACCTGCCATACCCAAAAAAACGCGCCTCCCGGCGCGTTTTTTTATGCTGCGTTTTCATGTTGCGCGTTTACGTTGTTTTTTGGCAGAACTCACACAAATCATTGATCGGGCACTCGCCGCAGCGCGGTTTGCGCGCGACGCAGACATAACGCCCGTGAAGGATCAGCCAGTGGTGGGCGTGCAGCCTGAAGGCTTCCGGCGTCACTTTCAGCAGTTTTTGTTCGACAGCCAGCACGTCCTTGCCCGGCGCGAGGCCGGTGCGGTTGCTGATGCGGAAAATATGCGTATCGACGGCGATCGTGGGTTCACCGAAGGCGATGTTCAGGACGACGTTCGCCGTTTTGCGGCCGACCCCGGGTAATTCTTCCAGCGCGGCGCGGTCGCGCGGCACCTTGCCGCCGTGTTTTTCGAGCAGCATGGCGCAGGTGGTGATGATGTTTTTGGCCTTGGTGCGATAGAGGCCTATGCTTTTGATGTATTTCTCCAGCCCGGGCACGTCCAGTTTGTGCAGCGCCTCTGGCGTGTTTGCTTTCAGAAACAGGGGGCGGGTCGCCCGGTTGACGCTTTTGTCAGTGGCCTGTGCCGACAGGATCACGGCAACCAGCAGTTCAAAGGGCGAGGCGTACTCCAGTTCCCCGCGCGGTTCGGGGTTGGCTTTGCGGAAACGCTCGAAAATGGCCAGTCGTTTTGCGGGATTCACGGTATTTGCCGGACGTGTTGCGGAAATCGCCAGGTGATTATAATGGGCGCATTGATCACACGGAGTTCCTGATGCAAGGCGTAGTGGCAAAGCTGTTCAACCGCTGGCTGGTGACCGCCCTGTTCGCGACGCTTGCCCTTGCCGCCGCCGCCGAACCGGTGACGGTGGAACGTGACAGCGTACTGCGTGCCGAGCCCCGCACCGACGCCGGCGTGGCCGGCAATCTGGCCAAGGGGGCGACCGGGGACGCAGTGGCGCGGCAGGGTGCTTGGGTGCAGGTCAAGTCCGGCACGGTGACCGGCTGGCTCTATTCATTCAATGTCCGCTTCGGCGCAGTAGGCGCCAGCAGCAGTGGCGGGGGCGCCGGCTCGGCGCTGGGGCGTGTATTCGGTCCGCGCCAGCAGGTCAATGTCACCGCCACCATCGGTATCCGCGGCCTTGAAGAAGAGGATCTCAAACAGGCGCATTTTGACAGCGGCCAGATGCAACAGCTGGATGGTTTTGCCGCCAGCAGTGAGCAGGCTGCAGCGCATGCCGGCGGCGCGGGATTGAGTGCAAGCAAGGTCGAATATCTGGGGCAATCGGAACAGGGTGCGGCTGGCGGATCGGTGGGCAGTCCATGAACGCGATGCGCATGAGCTCAATGCTGGCGTACGCACTGGTCTGGGCGACGGCAGGTCTTTGCGGCGCGGCGCAGGCGCAGAACATCGACCTCAACCGCATTTTCAGCATCGGCCGTGATGCCGTCACCGCGGTCACGGGTGTCAGCGAGCAGGAGGAGCAGAACATCGGGCGTGAAATCACCGGGCGCATGCTCGGCGCAGCCCCCCTGGTCAATGATGCCGCGCTGCAAAGTTACGTCAATCGCGTCGGGCGCTGGGTGGCGACACAAAGCGAGCGCCCCAACCTGCAGTGGCGCTTTGCGGTGATCGATACCGCATCCATCAATGCCTTTGCCGCGCCCGGCGGATACGTCATGGTGACGCGCGGTTTGTATGAAATCCTCGACAACGAGGCGCAACTCGCCGGCGTGCTGGCGCACGAGATTGCCCATATTGTGCGCCGCCATCATGTGACGGTGATGCAGAAAAGCGCAGCCCTGTCGGCGGGCGCACAGCTCGCGCAGCGCGACAACCGCTCGGCGCTGATCAACAACATGATCGGCAGCGGGGCTGAAGTGTTCGCGCGCGGTCTCGACAAGGGTGCGGAGCATGAAGCGGATGCGATGGGCGTGATACTTGCGGCGCGTGCCGGTTACAACCCGTTCGGATTGATTGATGTTTTGCACAAGCTGGCGGCCCGTGGTGCTGCCGATGGTTCGCTCGCGCTGTTGTTCAAGACCCATCCTGCGCCTGGCGACCGGCTTGATGAGCTGGGGACTGCATTGACGCCGCGGGTGGGAAGTTTGCCGACCGGTCTCGAACTGGACATCCGCCGCGTTGCCGCGGGCGCCGGCCCGGTGCGTGCGGCGCAACCCTTGCCGGCGGAAGGTGTGCGTGGCCTTGCAGCCCAACCGGCTGCGCAGCCCGAGCAGCCCAAGGGTGGTGGCATCGGGATCGACCCAGGGCAGTTGCTGCGCGGCTTGTTCGGCCGCTGATCCGCCGCTTAACGGCCGGTTTTTCCCATTCGTGCCTGCGCCCTGACCATTGCACGGTCCAGCGTGGCGCGTTTGCGTTTTTCCGCGTCCGTAACAGCGGGTGTGACTTTTACGCTGCGGTGTCCTGCGGAGCGTGCCGCCAGGCGCTGCTGGTGCACCAGATAACGTTCCCGTAGGCGTTCCGATGCCTTGCGTTGCGCCGTGCGGTCGCGTGCTGCGCCGGTCGGCACGATGGTGATGCAGTCCACCGGACAGGGCGGCAGGCACAGCCCGCAACCGGTACATTCGTCGGCGATCACCGTATGCATCAACTTGCGCGCGCCGACGATGGCATCCACCGGACAGGCAGGGAGGCATAAGGTGCAGCCGATGCAAACGGTTTCATCAATGATGGCCAATGCCGGCGCTGAGGCCGCGCCATGGGCTGTGTCCAGCGGCAATGGCGTAATCTTGAGCAATGCCGCCAGATCGGCAATGACTTCTGCGCCGCCCGGCGCGCATCGGTTGATCGGCGCTGTGCCGGCAGCAATGGCATCGGCGTAAGGTCTGCACCCGGGGTGGTCG
>CAMBCD010000308.1 GCA_945863085.1 Bordetella parapertussis | reverse complement strand
CGCGAGCTGTACCTCAAATTCGAACAGAGCGGGCTTTTGCGCGGATGATTCTCTGCGCGGCCCGCCTGCCGCACCGTTGTCCAGCCAGCCTACTCCTTCGGAATCTTCGCCGCCGTAATCACCTTGCCCCAGGCCGCGATCTCGACCTTGATCTGCGCCAGGAATTCCTGCGGTGAATTGCCCTCGGGTTCGATACCCAGCCCGGCCAGTCGCTCGGTAATCTCCGGCTTGCGGATGATCGTCGCGAGTTCACGGTGCAGCCGGCTGATCACCGCAGGCGGCGTGCCCTTTGGCGCATGCAGGCCATACCAGGACAAGACTTCATAACCAGGCACGGTCTCGGCAATGGTCGGCAGGTCCGGGGCCGATGCAATACGTTTCAGGCCGGTGACACCCAGCGGACGCAGCTTGCCCGCCTTGATATGCGCAAATGCCGAGGAATAGGCGCTGATCAGCATCTGCACCTGGCCGCCGATCAGATCGCTCAACGCAGGGCCCGCCCCTTTATACGGCACATGCACGATGTCGATGCCGGCGAGATACTTGAACTGCTCACCGGCAAGATGCGCCGTCGAACCCGAACCCGCCGACGCAAAATTGATCGTCCCCGGCTTTGTTTTCGCCAGCGCCACCAGTTCCTTCACCGATTTCGCAGCGACCGAGGGATGCACCACCAGCACCAGCTGGCTCGAACCGACGCGGCTGATCGGAATGATGTCTTTCGTCGGGTCATACGGCAGCTTCGAGCGCAGGTTCGGCGCAATGACAATCTCGCCACCCGCCGACATCAGCAGGGTATAACCATCGGGAGTTGACTGCGTCAGCAGGGTGACGGCCAGCGTGCCGCCGGCGCCGCCCCGGTTGTCGATGATGATTTGCTGACCGAGAGCATCGGTCAGATGCGGCGCAACCAGGCGCGCAGACAGGTCACTGGGGCCACCGGGCGGATAACTGATCATCATGCGCACCGGGCGTGCCGGATATTTCGCCTCTGCAGCATGCACCGCCGCCACCCCCGAAAACATCAGCAGTGCCATCGCAGCAAGCGCCTGTAATGGTTTGCACAATTCCGTATTCATCCACTCCTCCTGTTTCCGCATGGTGGCGCCGCATTGGTGACGACTGCATTTCAGTATCTTATCGCCGACACACAATCTTAGCGCAGCCTGCGCCGCGAATTGCGGTAAAGTGCCTGAAAAAAGAATGCTCAGCGATCAAGTCCGGGAGGAGTTCCATGAACACATGTCATTCGCTGGCCGCCATCATTGCTGCAGCACTGATCTTTGCCGCACCCGCGCAGGCACGCGTCACCCGCATCGTCATCGACGAAACGGTATCACCCGCATTCTGCAAAGGTGACAGCTGCGGCGCCTGGGGCAGCACCGGCCAGTACGAACAGATTGCCGGCCGCGCCTTTGGCGAACTCGACCCTGCCGACCCGCTGAACCGCCTGATCCAGGACATCCAGCTCGTCCGCGACCCCGACGGCAAGGTGCGTTACACCGCCACCTTCGTCATCACCCGGCCCGTCGACATGAGCAAGGCCAGCGGCCTCCTGTGGCATGAGGTACCCAATCGCGGCCGGCCGGTGCTGATCTCGACCCAGGAGCGCGAATTCGGCGACATTGGACTCGCCACCGCATGGCAGGGTGACAACGCCAGCATGAGTCCCACCCTCGGCACGGCAGTGCGCGCCACCATGACGGCCGGCGGCAACCACTGGCTGCAATTGCCGATCCCGAAAAATGCCGACGGCTCCCCGGTTACCGGTCCGGTGTTCGCGCGCATCATCAATCGCAGCGGCCCCGGCGCACAACCGCTGATCGTGCAGACCAACCCGGTGCCTTACCTGCCGGTGAGCCTCGACACGGCAAAAGCCACGCTGGTCTCGCGCGACCACGAAACACTCGACGGCAAAGTCAAAGGCGAAACCGCCATTGCCGCCGCCGACTGGAAATTCTGCGGCGGCGGCACTTACGATGAACCGGTCGCGCTGACCAAGCTGCCGGTACAGATCTGCCTGAAGGGCGGCTTCGACGCGGCAAAACTGTATCAAGTGGTCTACACCGCCAAAGACCCCTATCCGCTGGGCATCGGGTTTGCCGCCTGGCGCGACCTTGGCGCTTTTTTCAAATATGAAAAACAGGATGACGCCGGCACCCCCAACCCGCTCGCCGGGCAGATCACCCACAGCATCGCGCGCGGCCGCTCCCAATCCGGCAACTACCTGCGCGGCTGGCTGCACCTGGGCTTCAACCAGGCCGAAACCAGACAGGGCTCGACTCCGCGCCGCGTGCACGACGGCATGTGGCCGGTCATCGCCGGGCGGCGCATCGCGCTGAATTTCCGCTGGGCACAGCCCGACGGCGTGCTCGAGCTCTACCAGGCCGGCAGCG
Organism: Bordetella parapertussis; assembly: GCA_945863085.1. The sequence goes on along the minus strand of CAMBCD010000308.1, from coordinate 1,526 downwards.
AAGGTCCGCAGTGGTGGCAACCGTATCCCGACCGCGCGCGCAACTTGCCCACGCGCAGCATCCAGGACCGCTGCATGGCCAGCAAAACCTGCCCGAAAATCATCGAACACTTCGGCGCGGCAGAAATCTGGGCGCTGAAACTTGGGCCCGAATGGGTGGGCACCGATCCGAAAGAAGACATCCCCATGCCCGACAACGTGCGCCGCTACTACATCGCCAGCAGCACCCACGGCGGCGGGCGTGGCGGTTTCAACGCGAGCCTCGCTGAATTCCACAAAACCGCGAAACCGCCCAACTGTCCCGGCAACAACTGGGGCAGCGCCGTGCTGCCGGCCAACCCGCTGTCCCATGACGAACCCTGGCGCGCAATCACCGTGCACTTCCGCAACTGGGTCATGAATGATGTAGCACCACCGCCAAGCCGTTATCCGACGGTCAGTGCCGGCCAGCTCGTCGCGCCGAACAAGGCGGCGATGGGCTTCCCGACGCTGCCGGGCCTCCGGGCCTCCGCGCCCGAACCCGATCTGATCAACCCGCTGCTGGATTACGACTGGGGCGCCCAATTCGATCCGAACGATGCATCGGGCATCCCGGGCAATGCGCCGCCAAAAATAAAACAGGTTTTGAAAATGCTGGTGCCGAAAGTCAACGCCGACGGCAACGAAGTGGGCGGCGTGCCAACGGTATTGCTGGAAGCCCCGCTGGGCACTTACCTCGGCTGGAACATCACCGCGGGCGGCGCGCGTCCCTTCCATGCGGGACAACTCTGCAACTACGCCGGCGGCATGATCCCCTTCGCCAGAACCAAAGCCGAACGTGAAGCGAACCAGGATCCGCGGCCCTCGCTTGAAGAACGTTACGGCGACCACGCGGGATTTGTCGCGGCGGTGCGCAAGGCCACCGACACCGCGAAGGCTTCAGGATTCCTGCTGGACAAAGACGCCGCCGCGCTGATCAAGGCAGCTGAAACAAGCAACGTACTGAAGTAACTTTACCGTCTGCAGGGACTGCGGAAACCGCCAGGCACTAGGACTTGGCGGTTTCCAGCCCCTGGATCATCCGCCGCAGCTGGTCACCGGCAATGAGTTCGATGTCGATGCGGTTTTCCTCGACGAAGCGTCGCGCCTCGTCGGTGAAGCTGCCGGAGGTCACGACAAACACCCCGGCCGCACCCTCGGCCGCGGCAACACCACAGATTTCGCGCACCACCTTCACACCCACACGCTGCATGCGCCAGTGTTTGCATTGCACCAGGTAGCGGTCGCTGCCGATGCTCGCCACCACATCGACGCCGCCATCGGGATCGCGGTCGCCGCGCTGCTCGACGCTGAAACCCTTGCGCCGGAAAAACTCCCCCACCAGTTGTTCAAACTCGCGCCAGGTCAGCATTTCCAGCGCGACATGTCCGCGCTCACCCGCGACGTCGGCATAATTTTTATGGCGTTTGTAACGCAGCCAGGCCGACAATGCCGCAGCCGTCAGGAACACCGCCGGCAACAGATATTGCAGCCCCATCGCCAGACCGC
>CAMBCD010000307.1 GCA_945863085.1 Bordetella parapertussis | reverse complement strand
TCGCGGTCGTGTGTCAAATACTGTTGCACCAGTCGCGGCAGTTGCGGCAGCAGCTCGCTCCAGAACGGCAGTTCTTCACCGATCCGCTGCACGAGGCCGCGCCAGCCGACCTGCTCCGACATCCAGCGCTCGAGGTAGGGCTTGGCGGTGCTCCACAGGTCGAGCTCGGGGTCGAGGTCGCGGCCCAGGCCTTCGATGTTGAGCAGGGTTTTCTGCAGCAGCACGAGCTGCGGCTGGATTTCGATGTTGAAACGGCGCGAAGTCTGGAACAGCCGCAACAGCACTTTGCCGAAGGAGATTTCCTTCAGCGGCTTGTCGAAAATCGGCTCGCACACCGCGCGGATCGCGGTCTCGAACTCCTCGATGCGGGTGCCCGGCGGTGCCCAGCCCGATTCGACATGGATTTCGGCGACACGGCGGTAGTCGCGGCGGAAAAAAGCGATGAAATTGCGTGCCAGGTAGTGTTTGTCGACGTCGGTCAGCGTACCCATGATGCCGAAATCGAGCGCGACGTACTGGCCGGCGGGCGTGACCAGGATGTTGCCCGGATGCATGTCGGCGTGGAAAAAACCGTCGCGGAAGACCTGGGTGAAAAAAATCTCCACGCCGGCACGGGCGATGCGCGGGATGTCGACGCCCTGCGTGCGCAGGGCGTCCACGGCGGATACCGGCGTGCCGTGCATGCGCTGCATGACCATGACTTTGGTTGAGCAGTAATCCCAGTGGATTTCGGGCACCGCGAGCAGCGGTGAATCGAGGAAATTGCGCCGCAGCTGGTTGGCGTTGGCTGCTTCGCGCATCAGATCGAGTTCGTCTTCGAGGTGGCGCGCGAATTCGGCGACCACTTCGCGCGGTTTCAGCCGTTTGCCGTCGGACCACAGCAGTTCGAGCAGTACTGCGCCGGCATCAAGCAGGGCGACGTCCTTGGCGATGACCGTGGCGATGCCGGGGCGCAGCACCTTGATCGCGACTTCGCGGCCGTCGGGCAGGATGGCGAAATGCACCTGGGCTACGGATGCGCTGGCGACCGGTTCTATGTCAAAACCGGTGAATACCTCTGCCACCGGCTTGCCGTAGGCCTCGTGCAGGATGCGCAGCACATCGGCGCCGGGGAACGGCGGCACGTGGTCCTGCAGTTTGGCGAGTTCTTCGGCGATGTCCTGAGGAATCAGGTCGCGGCGTGTCGACAGCACCTGGCCGAACTTGACGAAAATGGGCCCCAGTGTTTCCAGCGCGCGGCGCAGGCGTACGGCGCGTGGTTCCGACAGGTCGCGCCAGAACAGCAGCGTGGTCAGTGCGACGCGCAGCGTGCGCACGCGTTCGTGCCCGAGCAGGAATTCGTCGAGCCCGAAACGCAAAGCAACGTGCAGGATTTTCAGCAGGCGGAAGATACGCACCCGCGCATTCTAACCGGCCGTGCAGATCGGCAGGAAATGCGCGGCTTAGCGCTGGCGCAGCCGTTCAATGCGTTTTTCGAGGCGTGCGGTGTCATCGCGCAACTGGTCAACGTCGGCAGTGAAACGCGCGACATCCTGCTTTGCGGCGATCAGCGGTTGTTCTTCGGTCCAGTATTCGGCGAAGGAGTGCGCCAGGTTGTCACTGCTGGCCTGCGCCCAGCGCTGCAATGTGCGGCCGGATTCGGTGATGCGGTGTGCCGCCACGTCGCCGACCACTTTCGACAGGTCTTCCTCCGCGTCCCAGCGCAGGTGTTGCCACAGGTGATGGATTGCGCCGGCAAACGTGGTATCGCCGTCAATGATGACGTCGCGCCATACCGTTTCATCCCGGGCGGCGACGCGCAGCATCAGGCCCGGCGTCAGCGTCAGCGTGACTGCGGATATGGCGTCGGCAGCGGCGGGCGCGACTTCACCGCTGTCGAGCACGGTGAGGCGGGTGACGAAAGGTAAACAGCGAAATGAGGCGGTTTTGCCGGCGTGGGGTTTGAGCGCATCCCGCGCCCAGGTGTTGGCACGCAACAGGTGGTTGAGCGGCGCGCCGGCCAATGTATCAAACATGAGCGTCAAACATGACCGCTGCCCAGGAACCAAAAAAGCGGGGTGGCGTGATGCCGCCCCGCCTGGTCATCAGGCCTGCTGAATGCCGGAAACCAGCCAGCCCGTGGTACCGCGCAGCGGTTTTTCGAGATGCCAGATTTCGGCGAAAGTTTGCGGCTCGGCGCTGGCGTCCTCCCGGATCAGGCCCGAGAAACGCACGCTGACGATATGGAGCAGGCCTTCGGTGGTGACATCGAGTATTTCCGATTCCAGCGTAACCACGTCGGTTTTGCCTTGCGTCGCACCCTCGCTCTGCCACTGCTCCTGCACACCAGCCAGTACATCGGGTGTCAGGAAGTCGGCCAGTGCCGCGCTGTCGCGGGCGTCGTTGGCTTCCTGCAGGCGCACAAAGTTGAGCCGCGCATGGCGCAGGAATTCGGCGGCATTGAAGTCCGCGGGCCAGCGACCGGTGCTGGTGGTGGCTGCAACGGAATGTGTTGCCGCGCCGCCGCCCGGCAGGGACGTCAGCGCTTGTTGCCCGCTGTCCTGCCCGCCGGCGTATTGCAGCGGCGTACGCGCAGTGCCGCCGCGCAGCGCGCGGAAAGCCATCATCGCAATACCGGCAATCGCGGCGAGCAGCAGCACGCCCATCAGCGCACCGGCGATGCCGTTGTTCATGAACAGCGCCATCAGCCCGGCGCCGAGCGCGAGGCCGGCCAGCGGGCCCATCCATTTGTTGCCGGTGGCGGCTGCCGCCGCGGGTTGTTGTGCGGGTGTGCCGGCGGCTTGCTGCTGCTGTTGCGCCGGGGCCTGGGGGGCGGTTTGTTGCGTCGTGTTGCGCTGCATACCCAAGTTCTTGCTGCCGCCGAGGCGCCTGGCCTCGACATCCACGACAACCAGACCCAGACCGCAGGCTGCTATCAACGCCATCAGAAATTGTTTCATGGTGTCCTCCGTTTCACATCAAGCAGGCATTATAACGAGGCCTTGCCATTGCCAGCATCAAGAAAAATAATAAATAAAATCAATAAGTTGTGAGCTGTGCGCGGCGGGGAAAACCTTTGTGGATCAAGTGCTTGGCAAGTCAATAACGAATGCCGCGATGCAGTGCGACCACGCCCGCGGCGAGATTGAAGTATTCGACGCGTTCCAGCCCTGCGTCCTGCATCATTTTTTTCAGGGTTTCCTGGTCGGGATGCATGCGGATGGATTCCGCCAGATAACGGTAACTGCCGGCATCATTGGTCACCCATTTGCCCAGTCGCGGCAGTACCTGGAAGGAGTACGCGTCATACAGCGGCGCCAGCGCTGGCCACACCCGCGAAAACTCGAGCACCAGCAAGCGGCCGCCCGGGCGGAGCACGCGGTGCATTTCGGCGATCGCGATGTCCTTGTGTGTCATGTTGCGCAGGCCGAAGGCGACGCAGACGCAGTCGAAATATTCATCCGGGAACGGCAGTTTCTCGGCATCGCATTGCACGGCCGGCAGGATCAGGCCATCGTCAAGCAAGCGGTCGCGGCCATGCCGCAGCATCGGGCCGTTGATGTCGGTGATGACGACGGTTCCGCGCGGGCCGACGCGTTGCGTGAACAGTTGTGACAGATCGCCGGTGCCGCCGGCGACGTCGAGCACACGCTCGCCCGGACGGGTCATGCTTTGTTCGACGGCGAAACGTTTCCACAGCCGGTGCAGGCCCGCCGACATCAGGTCGTTCATCAGGTCGTAGCGTGAAGCAACCGAATCGAATACTTCGGCGACCTTGTGCGCCTTTTCGTCTTCGGCGATTTTCTGGAATCCGAAATCGGTGGTTTTCATGGGTGAGCGGTGAGCGGTGAGCGGTGAGCGGTGAGCGGTGAGTCTGTGACCCCAATCCATGCCGTTCGTTCGTTTTTACTGCTTACTGCTTACTGCTTACTGCTTACTGCTTACTGCTT
>CAMBCD010000306.1 GCA_945863085.1 Bordetella parapertussis | reverse complement strand
GCATCGCGTGCCAGTGATACCGTGCGGTTGGTCAGCAGGGCGGTTCCGTCCTTGCGGATGTACTGTTTTTCTTCGTTCAACTGGTCGATCTTTCCTTCCCACATCAGGCGGCGTTTGTTTACGTCGTTCTGGCGATCGTCCGGGCGGGTGAAATCAGCGGCTTTGCGGCCCAGCAGCTCTGTCTCGCTGTAACCCAGCATTTCGCAGAACTTGCGGTTGACCCGCAGATAGCGGCCGTCGGCGGAGGTATGCACGATGCCCACGGCGGCCTGGTCGAAGGTTTCCTGGTGATGTTGTTCGAGTTCTTTTTTGTCAGTGATGTCCTCGACCACGCTGATGACGTATTGCGGCTTGCCGGCTTCGTCGCAGGCGGTGGACATGGTGCGTCGTACCCACAGGTGTGTGCCGTCTTTGCGGAGGAAGCGTTTTTCACCGGTTCGCGAGCCGCCGGCGCCGGCTGTAAGCCGGGCGCGGTATTGCGCACCAGCCCCGTAATCATCCGGGTGGGTGATTTCCTTCATGGTTTTGCCCAGCAGTTCTTCCCTGGTAAAGCCGAGCAGGTCGCTGAATTTCTGGTTGCAGTCGACGAGATATCCGTTCAGGTCGACGCGGGTGATGCCTACTGCCGCCTGCTCGAATACTTCACGGAAGCGTTTTTCGTTGTCCCGGGAACGTTGATCCGCCTGTTTGCGGTGGTCAATGTCGTCGATGGTATGGATCAGGTAGGACTCGCCATCGGGCGTCTGCGCCTTGGCCACCGTCCGCGAAACCCAGAAGGCGTTGCCATCCTTGCGGACAAAACGTCTGTCACTCGCGAAATGGTTGCGGAGGCCTTCGAGCAATTCCTGCCGCATGTGATCCTGCTGGTCGCGGTCCTCCGGATGGGTCAGGTCGCGGGTGGTCATGCCGAGCAGTTCGCTGGCGGAATAACCCAGCATCTCGCTCAGCTTGCGGTTGCTGCCGAGAATTCTGCCCTCGGTGGTGGTGTAGGCAATGCCGACGGCAATCTGGTCCAGTGACGACTGGAACCGGCTGGCTGCAGTTGCGTCGCCGGACACGGTGGCGGGTACAACGCCGCCATCGGCGGGTTGCGCCGTGCGGTTGTCCGATTTTCCCCTCCGTGGTTCCATCGCTGTGCCTGTAATAGCAATCGCCGGGTATGTTGCAGATGCGATTTGATGTGTCCGATTCAGACCAATGACGCATCGGCTTTGATATTGGAAGGCATGTTATCCCGGGACCGTTCATAAGGGTTATCCGGGTGGCGCGGATGGATCATGATCCGGAACGGTTGCTGGTAGCGAACCCCGAATTACTCAATATTTATAAGGGCTTAGTTGCGTTCCCGCCAACAAGGGAGTACCTTTCGGCGTAATTCGTGGGTCGGGAGGTGGCATCGTTAGATCCATTTGGACATGGCGCGCTTGGCCAGCGGCACTGCTGCTGGTGATCGCGTCGGCGGCAAACGCCGCAGGTCTCGGCAAACTCGTTGTGTTGTCGGCGATGGGGGAACCCTTCCGCGCTGAAATCGATCTTTTGTCCTACCCCGATACCAGCACTACCCTGACGCCGCGCCTGGCGTCGCCGGAGACCTACCCGCCGCTGGGTTTCCGCTACAACCCGGCATTGACCGGTGCCCGCCTGAACATCCAGTCCCGCGCGAACGGCCGTCATGTGCTGGAGGTTGTATCCCTTCGGCCGCTGAATGAGCCGTTTGTGTATCTGCTGGTCGAACTCGAATCGGATGCGACACGCATCATGCGCGGCTACACCGCGCTGCTGGATCCGCCGGGTTATCGTGCGCCGCAGACGGCTGCTACGGTTGAATATTCACCGGTATTGATTCCTGTCGCTGCGCCTGCTGTGAAGCCTGTGGCGGTGCGCGCAGCGGTGGCTGATCAGGTCAAGGCCGTTGCGCGGCCGGCGCCGCGACCGGACGTTTTGTCGAACGCCGACGCAAAAACGCTGGCGGCCATGCTCGAACGTGTCGCGGCGCTGGAGGCCGCGGTCGCGCAACTGCAGCGCCAATGGGAAAAACCCGCGGTGGCTGTAGCTGCGCCACCTCCGGCAGCGCCACCGGCAGCAGCGCCGCCACCAGTTGTGGCCAAGGGGGCACCCGTTGCAGTGCCATCACCGCCTGGCGTGCCGGCGATTCAGGCACCTGTGACTCAGGCGCCGGTGGCCCAAAAACCGGCGGCTCCGGTCGAATCCGTGCCGCGTCGTACCTCAGGCCAGGATTCCCTGCTCAACAATGCCCTGCTGGTGCTGGCCATCGGCTTGCTGATTTTGCTGGGCGGGCTGGTCTATGTGATGTGGGGGCGTCCGGCCAAAGATCGACCCGCGAAGGGTGACTGAGTTTCAGCAACTGACTTTTCTTCGGCTGACTTTTTTCGACTTAGTTTCGGAATGACGCCGCATTACGCAGGGAGCACACATGATTTATCTGGTACTCGGTTTGATTCTTTTCCTTGGCGTGCATTCGATTCGCATCATTGCCGACGGTTTTCGCACGCGCACCATTGCCCGCGGCGGGCTCTTGCCGTGGAAGGGCGTCTATGCCCTGGTTTCAATCGCCGGCTTTGTGCTGCTGGTGTGGGGCTACGGGCAGGCGCGTTACGAATCCGCCGTGCTCTACAACCCGCCGCAGTTCATGCGCCATGTAGCCGGGCTGCTGATGCTGGTGTCGCTGGTGCTGGTGGCTGCGGCTTATGTGCCGCGCAATCACATCAAGGCTGCGCTCGGGCATCCGATGTTTGCGGGGATCAAGCTCTGGGCATTTGCACACCTGCTGTCGAACGGGCGGCTGGCGGATGCGCTGTTGTTCGCTGCGTTCTTGGCCTGGGCCATTGTCGGTTTTATTGTTTCGCGCAAACGCGATCGCGCCGCGGGTGTGGTGTATCCGGCGGGGAATGAGGTGCGCACTGTGCTGACGGTGATTGCCGGGGTCGGAGCGTGGGCGGTGCTGGTGTCGGGGCTGCATCTTTGGCTGATCGGCGTACCGCCGTTTGCCTGAAGCATAAAAACATAATAAAATCAATAAGTTATAATGCAATTCACTCTGCTGCCGAGACATTCATGAATAAACGGGTGTGCACTATTGCGTTGGCATTACCGTGGTGGTGACGACAGAATGCCCGCATGGCTGCTCGCAGAAAAAATCTGATTGAAGACATCGCTGAACTGACCACGCAATTGCCGTGGTGGGCCGGTGTGGCTGCGGCGCTGCTGTCGTGGGCGGTGTTGGATTGGCTTGTTCGTACGCCGCCGCCGGTGTCTTTTCCGTCGGACGTGGTGACTCTGCCAGTGCTGCGCGGCCTGGCGATGGGACTGCAATATCTGCTGCCGGCGCTGTTCCTCACGGCTGCGGCATTGTCAGCCTGGCTGCGCTACAAGCGATATAAAAATTATGTCGATGTCGCGGGCGAGCAGGGGCATGTGGCGCTGGAAATGCTGACCTGGCGCGAGTTCGAGCAACTGGTAGGGGAGTTTTTTCGGCGCAAGGGTTTCAGCGTCGAGCAACGCGGCGGCCGCGATCCGGATGGCGGCGTTGATGTGGTGGCAAGCATCGGCGGCGACCGCTACCTGGTGCAATGCAAACACTGGCGCATGCAGCGCGTGGGTGTGAAGGTGGTACGCGAAATCTGTGGTGTTGCTGCGGCCGAGGGTGCGGCCGGGGTGTTTGTCGTGACGTCCGGCACCTTCACCGACGAGGCGCGACGTTTCGTCGAGGAAAACCGAATCGACATCGAACTCATCGCCGGCGACCAGCTGCGGCGGATGATCCAGGGGCTGGAAACCGCCAGGTCCTAGCGGTTTCCGCGGCCACGCGGCGAACCTTCAGCGCAACAGGCCGTTCTGTTCGAATTTCAGATACAGCTCGCGGCACACCCAGGCATCGGTCGCCGCGTAAGTGATCTGCGCGGCGGTCAGTT
>CAMBCD010000305.1 GCA_945863085.1 Bordetella parapertussis | reverse complement strand
GCGCCGGACCTGCCTCGTGAAGTCATACTGGATGTCTTCAAGTCGCTGTCGACCGATGAGCGCGAGCAGTTGCGCGCCGCGATGTCGTACCCGGAGGAAGCGGTCGGCGCGCTGATGGATTTCGAGATGATCGAGGTGCGCGAGGACGTGACGCTGGAAGTGGTGCTGCGTTACCTGCGCCGGCTTGACCAGTTGCCGGATCATACCGACCAGTTGTTCGTGGTCGATCGCGATGAGCGTCTGCGGGGCCTGCTGCCGGTGAACCGGCTGCTGGTCAGCGATCCCGACGTTCTGGTCGGCGATGTGATGATCCGTGATTACACCAGTTTCCAGCCCGGACAGGATGCGCATGACGCCGCCAGCGCGTTCGAGCGCTACGACCTGGTGTCGGCGCCGGTGGTCGACGGCGAAGGCTGCCTGGTCGGCCGCATGACGGTCAATGCCGTGGTGGATTACATCCGCGAGGCGAAGGACACCGAGACGCTGGCTGCCGGTGGCCTGGCCGAGGATGAAGATCTGTTCGCTTCCGTTTGGAGAAGCGTGCGCAATCGCTGGGCATGGCTGGCGATCAACCTGGTCACGGCATTCATCGCCTCGCGCGTGATCGGCGTGTTCGAGCATTCGATTGCGCAACTGGTGGCGCTGGCGGCACTGATGCCCATCATCGCCGGCATAGGCGGCAATTCCGGCAACCAGACCACGACCATGATCGTGCGTGCGCTGGCGCTGGGCCAGATTACCCAGGACAGCGCCCGCAAACTGTTTTTGAAGGAAATCAGCGTGTCGGCGCTGAACGGGCTGATCTGGGGCAGCCTGGTCGGCCTGTTTGCCTTCCTGATTTACCACAGCTGGCAGCTGGGCCTGGTAATGGCCGGCGCCATGGTGCTGAACCTGCTGCTGGCGGCGGTGATGGGGGTGGCGATTCCGTTGTTGATGGAGAAATTCGGCCGTGATCCGGCGATCGGTTCGAGTGTCATGATCACCGCCATCACCGACAGCGGCGGATTTTTCATTTTCCTCGGCCTTTCAACCATATTCCTGATCTGATTTATAAAAAAGACGTGATGTGCCATGAGCAGTAAACGCGACGCACTGATGGATGAGGCACGGGCGCGTCTTGAGCGCGGGGATCATGCAGGCAGCGGGCGCAGTCTCAGGAAGTTACTGCGTTTAAGGCCTGCCGATGGAGACGGGTTGTATCTGCTTGGTGCCCTGCTGCTCCAGGAAGGCAAAGGGGGGGACGCGGCCATCCTGATTCGCCGTGCGCTCGGCTGCGGGAAATCGCCCGATCCGGCAGTGCTGGAAAATCTGGGAACGGCCTATCTGATGAGCGGCGACGCCATGGCGGCAGAACGCGAACTGCGCAGGGCCATTGCTGCAGGCGGGACGCGCAGCATGTTGCACATGCGCCTGGGCATGGCACTGGCGGCGCTGGGGCGTCTGGACGAGGCCGAAGCCGCGCTGCGTGTTGCGCAGCAACTGGATCCTGAAGATGCCGATATAGGCGTCAACCTGGGCAACGTGCTGGCGTCCGGAAAGCGCCCCGCGGAAGCGCTTGAACAGTTCCGACAGGTTCTGAAGCGCAATCCGGGACACGCGGACGCGTTGTACAACATCGGTACCCTGCATCGGGAAACGGGTCGATTTGAGGAGGCGATAGAAGCTTATTTGCGGACTTTGGCTATTATTCCCGGCCATGTAGATGCACTCAATAATCTCGGCACCATCCGCGAAAACATGGGAGAGGTGGTCGAAGCCGTCAAGCTTTATCAGAAAGCGCTGGCTCTTGAGCCACGGAATGTCCGCGCCTACAGCAATCTGGCAAGTGCGCTCCGCAAGCAGGGGTTTCTGGAAGAGGCTGCGCAGTCATGCAAGAAAGCCCTGAGTTTGGAGCCTGGTTTTGTCGACGCACTGGTTAATCTCGGTGGGGTGCGCGCGGAACAGGGGCAATTCGAGGAGGCAAAATGCGCGTATCAGCAGGCGTGGGAGAACGGCGATCCGGAGGCGCGTTGTCATTACGACACGCTCCGTCTCGCGCTGGGGGAGTTTTCCGGCCCGTGGCCGCATTACCAGTTGCGTGGTTCCCGCCGCCAGGCAATGCAAGTGGCGGGCGTGCTGGACAGTGCATTGCCCGACAACATCGAGGGCATGAATATACTGATTGTCGGTGAGCAGGGCATTGGTGACGAGCTGTTTTTTTTGCGTTGTGCGGCAGTGCTCAAAGAGAAAAAAGCCCGGTTGATTTGCGTATGTGATCCCAAGATCAGAACGCTGCTGGAACGAACGGCCTTATTTGATACCCTGTTGACATATGGCGAACCCTTGCCGCCGCGGGACCTGACTTTTGTCGCCGGTGATTTGCCGGTGGCGCTGAGGTGCGGACAAACGCCGGCTGATCCCGCCAGTCTGAAACCGTTGCAATTGGCCCCGCTGCCCGCGCGGATTCAAGCCATGCAAAATTATCTTGCAAGCATCGGGCCGCCGCCCTACCTGGCCGTAACCTGGCGCAGCGGTACACCGGCGACCGAACAGCGGATCTGGAGTGATCGTTTGCTGAGCAAGGAGGTGCCTCTGGATGTGCTGGCTCCGGCACTGGAGGGTTTCCGCGGCACAATCATCAGCCTGCAGCGCAACCCCGGAACCGGTGAAACGGCCCGGCTGGCGGAGTTGATCGGTGATGCGGTATACGATGCGTCTGCGATTAACGGGGATCTGGAAGACTTGCTCGCCCTGTTAAGCCTGCTGCACGAATATGTCGGCGTCAGTAATACAAACATGCATTTGATCGCCGGGCTGGGCGGGCGGGCGCGGGTAATTTTACAAAATCCACCCGAATGGCGGTGGATGGCGGCTGGAGATGAATCGCCCTGGTTTCCGCGGCTTGTTTTGTATCGCCAGGCGGTTGACCGCACGTGGAATCATGCAATGGCAACTTTGCACGCAGACCTGACTGGTGCCGTTCACGGATAGGGTGCTAAGCGGCCGCGCGCTGGATGCGGAAATCGCTGGCAGTGGCACGGAGGAACTGATCGGCTTTTTCGGAGTGGAATTCAGCGCGCCGGAGGCGCTGCCGCAGCGTAAAATCAGCCGGTGCGCGCGGAGGAAATCCTCAATGCCGTCGAGGCGCTGGCCGCCCGCTGGGGCATGGCCGGCCGGCTATTTCCGGCCCGGTTTCCGTCCACGACGGATGGCCGGCCGGAGGAATAAGTCCGTGCGGCCCCGTGTTCAGGAGGAAACAGCAGGTGAATCGACCCGCAACTGACGTGTTTGCCACCCAGGCCATGCAGTACATCCCGCGTCTGCGCCGTTATGCGCGCGCGCTGACGGGTGACGCCAGCGCGGCCGACGATCTGGTGCAGGACGCGCTGGAGCGTGCGCTGGTCAAGCAAAGCCTGTGGCGCGAGGGTACGGATCTGCGCGCCTGGTTGTTTACCGTGATGCATAACGTATTTGTGAACCAGGTGCGCAGCGCCGCCGTCAGCCGCACGGTGCAGCTTGACGACTCGATCGCCGATCAGCCGCAGCCGCAGAGCACCGACCGGCTGGAAATCCGTGATCTGGATGCTGCACTGCAGGCGCTGCCGGAAGAGCAGCGCGCCGTGGTGTTATTGGTGGGACTGGAGCAGATGACTTACGACGAAGCAGCGCAGGTACTCGAGGTGCCGATCGGCACGGTGATGTCGCGGCTGTCGCGCGGCCGGGAGCGGCTGCGCCGGTTGATGCAGGGCCTGCCGGAAACGGCGCCGCTGAAGGTGGTGAAATGAGGATGGTCCGATGAGCGCGCATCCGGTGACCGAAGCCGAGTTGCAGGCTTATGTCGACGGCCAGCTGCCGGCGGCGCGCGCGGCGGAGGTGGCGCAGTATCTGGCGCAGCACGAGGAAGACGCGCAACGCGTGGCGGCGTATCGCCGCCAGAACGAAGCCTTGCGGACGGCGTACGATCCGCTGCTGGC
>CAMBCD010000304.1 GCA_945863085.1 Bordetella parapertussis | reverse complement strand
CCGCCAAACTGCTGGCCACCGGCAAACCCGCGCAAGTCGCCAAGGTGGTGATCATTGGCGACAAACGCGTACTCGAACTGGGCATGCGCAACGCCGGCGTCAAAATTCCGCACACCGTGTATCGCAGCATCGATGAAGTGACCTGGCCGCGCCAGGATCTGCCCTTGCTCGACCTCGGCAACACCGACCCGGCCAAATTCCCGCAGGGCACGTCTTCCGATGAAGCCGGCAAGCTCGCCGGTGACACGCTGAAAGTGATGATTGACCTGGCGCTCGCCGGAAAACTCGACGGCATCTGTTTCGCACCGCTGAACAAGGGCGCGATGAACCGCGGCGGCTGGAAATTCAACGACGAACACCAGATGTTCGCCAAGCTGACCGACCACAGCGGATTCTTCGGTGAAATGAACGTGATCGACCAGTTCAGCACCTTCCGCGTCACCTCGCATGTCGCGCTGCGCGAAGCCGTGACCATGATCACCCCGGAACGCATCACCGCCGCGGTCAACCTCGCCAACGACACGCTGCGCGCCACCGGCAAGGTCAGTCCGCGCATCGGTGTTGCCGCGCTGAACCCGCACAACGGCGAGAACGGCTTGTTCGGCGACGAAGAAATCCGCATCATCCGCCCCACCGTCGACAAGCTGAAAAACGGCGGCATCAACTGCCAGGGCCCGATTTCATCCGACGTGATTTTCCTGCAGGCGCTGAAAGGCAAATACGACGGCGTTGTCATGATGTACCACGACCAGGGCCAGATCGCGACCAAACTGCTCGGCTTCAACAAGGGCGTCACCGTGACCGCCGGCCTCAAAACCGTGTTCACCACGCCGGCACACGGCACCGCCTACGACATCGTCGGCCAGGGCAAGGCCGATCCCGGCGCGATGGAACATGCATTCACGCTGGCCACCAGTCTCGCAGCAGGACGCAAGGCTGCTGCTGCGGCCAACGCAGCCTGAGCCACCCATCCTTGAACCGATTACCATGCAATTGTTTATGCAATTGAAGATCAACCATAACCCGGAGGAAAACAAGATGACCCAATCCCTGATTTCGCGCCTGCCGCTTTTGAGCTTGCTCATGGGCGCCGTGCTGGCCACCTTTGCAGCACAAGGCATGGCTGCAGAATGGCAACCGACCAAACCGATCCGCATGCTGGTGGGCTTCGCGCCCGGCGGCGGCACCGACACCACCGCACGTGCCATGGCCAACAAACTCAACGAACGCCTGGGCCAGCAGATCATCATCGACAACCGCCCCGGCGCTGCCGGCAACATCGCGACGGAAATCCTCTCCAACGCCACACCTGATGGCTATACCATCCTGATGGGCACCATCGCTGCGCTGGCAATCAATCCGTCGCTGTACAAAAAGCTGCCTTTTGATCCGCTGAAGGATGTGCAACCGATCTCGCGCGCGGTGGACTCCACCAACGCGCTGGTCGTGCATCCCTCGGTGGCCGCGAAAAACGTCAAGGAACTGATCGCGCTCGCCAAGACCAAACCGCTGAACGGCGGCTCCTCGGGCGTCGGCGGCGCCGGCCACCTCGCGCTGGAACTGTTCAACCTGCAGGCCGGCACCAAGATCGTCCACGTTCCCTACAAAGGCGGCGGCCCGGCGATGGCCGACCTGCTGGGCGGCAACATCAACCTGATTTTCGCGACCGCCGCGAGTGCCATCGGCCACATCAAGTCCGGCAAGATCCGCGCACTCGCCGTATCCACCGCCAAACGTTCGGGCCTGCTGCCTGACCTGCCGACGGTTGCGGAAGCCGGGCTCAAAGGCTTCGAAGCCAACAACTGGTACGGCATTCTCGCCCCGGCAAAAACACCGCGTAATATCGTTGATCGCCTGAACAAGGAAGTGATCGCTGTCCTGGGCATGCCCGACATCAAGGAGTTCCTGTTCCGGCAGGGCCTCGACGTCGCGCCGAGCACACCGGAAGCCTTTGCCGGCTATATCAAGTCGGAAAAGGCACAGTGGGAAAAAGTGATCAAGGCTGCCGGCCTGTATCACACGAATTAAAAAACAAAACTAATCTGTTTCTTTAGATATAAGCCTGCGAGGCGATGGCCCCGCAGGCTTTTTTTTGCCACAATGCTGCAGCGCACATAATTAACCCATCAGGACATTACCCATGAAAACGCTGCATCGTATTGCCACCCTGCTGGCCGCCAGCCTCATCGCGACCCCGGCCCCCGCCTTTTCTGCCGACTGGGCACCCACCAAACCCGTGCGTTTCATTGTCGGTTTCCCGCCGGGTGGCGCCACCGACCTTGTCGCCCGCATCCTGCAACCCAAACTCTCCGCCAGCTTCGGCAACCAGGTCATCGTCGACAATCGCCCCGGCGCCAACAGCGTGATTGCAATGCAGATCCTGACGCGTGCGGAAGGCGATGGTCATACGGTCGGCATGTCGCATATCGGTTCGATGGTCGTCAGCCCGGCGATCCAGAAAGTGCCCTATGACCCGCTGAAGGACTTCAGCCATATCGGCATGCTGGTCACACTGCAGAACATTCTGATCACCCATCCCTCGGTGCCGGCCAAAACCCTCGGCGAATTCATCGCCAATGCCAAAGCCCAGCCCGGCAAGATCAACTACGCCACTTCCGGCATCGGCAGCCCCGGCCACCTCGCCGTGGAACTGCTGGAAGGCATGGCCGGCATCAGCCTGAACCATGTGCCGTACAAGGGCGGCGGCCCGGCCATCACCGACCTGATCGCCGGCCACGTGCCCTCGTTCATGGCAGTGATCTCCACCGCAGTGCCGCATGTGCAGTCGGGCAAGGCCCGCGCGCTCGGCGTCACCGGCGCCAAACGTGCCGAGGCGCTGCCCGATGTGCCGACCATCTCCGAAGCCGGCGTCAAGGGTTACCTCGCGATCAACTGGTACGGCCTGTCGGCCCCGCCCAAAACCCCGCCGGCCATCGTTGCGCGTCTGAGCAAGGACTTCACCGCCGCGCTGAAAGCCCCCGACGTGATCCAGCAGTTGAAGGCACGCGGCATCGACTCGGCGCCGTCGAGTGGCAGCGATTACGCCAGGTTCATTACGGACGAACAGAAACGCTGGGTGCCGATCATCAGGAAGGCTAAAATCGAGGCCAATTAATCACGGCCCGAATCACCTGCCCTCATGATCATCGACTGTCACGGACACTACACCACCGCCCCCAAATCACTCGAAGCCTTCCGCCAGCGCCAGATCGACGGCCTGAAAGACGCACGCCTTGCTCCAGCAAAAGACTCACTGGTCATCGGCGATGACGAAATCCGTGACAGCATCGAAGGCGCGCAACTGCGCATCCAGCGCGAGCGCGGCACCGACCTGACGATTTTTTCGCCGCGCGCCGGCGGCATGGGCCACCACATCGGCAATGCCGTCACCAGCGCGCTGTGGTCCGGCATCTGCAATGAACTGATTCACCGCGTCTGCACGCTGTTTCCGAAAAACTTTGTCGGCGTCTGCCAGTTGCCGCAAAGCCCCGGCGTGCCGCCCGCCAACTGCATCCCCGAACTCGAACGCTGCATCAATGAATACGGCTTCATCGGCTGCAACCTGAACCCGGATCCCTCCGGCGGCTACTGGACCGATCCGCCGCTGACCGACCGCTACTGGTATCCGCTGTATGAAAAGCTGGTCGAACTCGACGTGCCGGCGATGGTGCATGTCAGCGCATCCTGCAACCCGGCCTTCCATTTCACCGGCGCGCATTACATCAATGGCGACACCACCGCCTTCATGCAGTTCATCACCGCCGATCTGTTCAAGGATTTTCCGACGCTGCGTTTCGTGATTCCGCACGGCGGCGGCGCGGTGCCCTACCACTGGGGGCGTTACCGCGGCCTGGCGCAGGACATGGGCAAACCGCCGCTGAAAGACTTCCTGCTCAACAACGTCTATTTCGACACCTGCGTCTATCACCAGGCCGGCATCGACCTGCTGACCCGCGT
>CAMBCD010000303.1 GCA_945863085.1 Bordetella parapertussis | reverse complement strand
CGCTTGTTGAGTTTTTCCTGCGTTGCAGTGACCATGATTGTTCTTCCTGGTTTCCTGGTTGTTTCAGCCGCGCCAGTTATCCGCGGCACCGTTGCGTTCGATTTCGGCCTCCAGCTTCGGCGTGGAACGTACCATCGCGTAACGCGCGTGGCCGTCTCCCGTCACCCGCCAGCGCCAGGCCTTGTTTTTCGGCACATGGATAAGGTCGCCAGGCAAAGCATGCTTTTTCTCGCCATCGACTTCCGCGTCAAGCGCACCCTGTATGACATAGGTGAACGTCTCGTGCGCTGATGCGGCGGTGCCGCTCTCATGGCCCGTCGGTGATTCGAGGAGGCCAAAAGCCAGATTCGCCCCCTCCACCCACTGTTCGCAGTGCGCCGAGGCTGGCGGCGCATCCAGTGTTTCGATCATTGGATAGAAGCAGCGCCCCAGGCCCTCGACAATCGCCTGTGAGTTCTGCGGCTCCTTGGCTTTGCCCGGCCACTTGCCTTCCTGCAGCGCCTTTGCCACCTGGGTCGCCGAAGGCGCCTCGTCGGGCAGCGACTCGTCGGCGGCAGAGCCGATCAGGGTCCAGGTGCGATCCTTGATGTAGAGATACCGCACCTCGCCATCCTCGGTCGCCCGGAAACTGTGGCGAGCGCAGGAAGGTACATGGACAAAGGTTCCGGGGGGCACGATCTGGCGCTCCTTGCCCACCACGCAATTGATCTTGCCGGCAATCGGGAAGGTCATCAGTTCGTTGGGGTGGTAATGCATTTCCGAGCCGGTGCCGGCGCGCTTGATGTTGATGCGGAAATACATGTACTGCCCTTCGATCACCGGCCCCTCGCCGCTGGAAAGGTGCGGGTTCAGGTGGTGGCGCTTCATCTCATCGAGTCGAAAAAACGGCACGGCTGCCTCCGGGCGTCATTACGGAAAACTTATTTCCTGGCGGCGAGTTCGCCGAGAACCTTGGCGTAGAGTTTTTCCTCGCTGTCGATAAAGGCGGCGAGTTCGGCACCGACGATCCACTCCTCGACCAGTTCGTTCTGCTTGACATAGCTCTTCCATTCCGGCGTCTTGCGCGCGCGGTCCAGAGCGGCAACGTAGTAGTTAACCGCCTCCTGCGAAATGCCGGGCGGTGCCATCACTCCACGGAACTGCTTGAGCACGCGGAACTTGTAGCCGAGGGAGGCAAAGGTCGGCAGGCCGGGATACAGCTCAGAGGGATAAAGGCTGGCCAGCGGCCGCAGCCGGCCCGACTTGACGTGCTGGTCGGTCTCGGAGGGCTGCTCCATCACGAAATGCACATGCCCGCCGAGCAGGGCCACCACCGCATCGGCACTTGAACGGAACGGCGTGTATGAAAACTCGACGCCCATTTCGCGGGCCAGGTCACGGCCGGCGATAGAGGGCGGCGCACCGAATCCGCCGCCGCCCTGGAGCACGGCGCGGGGCTTCTGTTTTGCTCCGGCGATCAGGTCCTTCATGCTTTTCCACGGTAGCCCGGCATGGATGTAGAGCACCATCGGTTCGACAAGCGTGATCGCCACTGGCGTGAAGCTCTTGACGGTAACCTCGGACTTCGCTTTCAGCGGCCCGACAATCATCTGCGGCGTGAAACCGATCAGCACATTGGGATTGCCGCGGCTTTGCACAGCAACATGGCGGCGCGCGCGGTCGCCGCCGGCGCCGCTCATATTCTCGACCGTCACCCGCGACTGCACGATCTTGTTCTTTTCCCAGGCATTGACCACCTGGCGCAGGTACATGTCGATCCCGGAACCCGGCCCGGCATGGGTCGCCAGCACGACCCGGTCGCCGGGACTCCACTCGGCGGCCTGCACCGCACCCGCCACGCCAAGAATCGCTGCCAGTACCGCCAGGCAGCGCCGCAATGAAACGACCAGCAAAGGCTGTTGCATGGGCTCCTCCTTTTGCAGTGCCAGAACTTGTTTTTATGGGCTTGTCATGGCCGGTGGCCGAACGACCGCAGTCGCCGCGGGCACCGGTGAAATGCACTTTAATCAGGGTTGGCCCATAGAACAAATGCTTTTTGTTTATTAGAATCATCGATGACATCTATGAATTAAGGCGGAAAATCATGGAACTGCGCCATCTGCACTATTTCCTGAAGATTGCAGAAACATCGAGCTTCACCCAGGCGGCCAGCGCATTACGCGTAACCCAGCCCACACTTTCCCATCAAATCAAGCAGCTGGAACAGGAAATCGGCACGCCACTCTTTGACAGGGTCGGCCGTTCGATCCAGATCACCGAGGCCGGAAGGCTTTTTCGCAGCCATGCCCAGCGCGCGTTGCGGGAACTGGAATCCGGGCTCGCCTCAGTGAGCGAGCTCGACGGCCTGATTCACGGACAGCTGCGAATAGGCGTGTTCCGCTCCTTCGGTAACTCACTGCTGCCGGCGGTGCTCGCGGAGTTTTACCGGGCCCACCCCCAGGTAGGCATCTCGATACAACAGATGTCGCTGGCTGACATGGAGTTCACGCTGGTCAACGGCGACATCGATTTCGCGATCACCACCTATCTGCCGGCGACTTCCGACCGCATGTTCTCGGAAGAACTGTTCACCGAGCCGCTGGTGCTGGCGGTGGGCGAACAACACGAACTGCACGGACATGGCCCGGTTCGCCTGGAAGCACTGAAGGATATGCCGCTGATCATGCGCCCTGCCGGCACCCCGTCGCGCAATCTGATCGAAAGCTGCTTTGCGGCACGGGGACTGAAGCCCAGGGTGGTGATGGAAATGGGCAACGGCGAAGCCACGCTGGCCACGATACGCTGCAGCACACTCGCGACCATCTGCGCGGGCCGCGCGCTCGAAGGCGTGCCGGGCCTTGCCACAGTGCGGATCGAAGCCCCGGAACTGCAGCGCTCCGGCGCGATCCTCTGGCACAAGGACCGTCACCGGTCAACGGCCGCAGTGATCCTTGCACAGATGGCCAAACACGCCTATGCAAGGGGCAGACCCGACGAAACCGGCTGAACCGCAGCTGCTGCGATGGTTGGATATGATAACTTCAGCGTCCTCACCCACTCACATCAAGCCATGCCAGACTGCCAGCCAGCAATTCTGAAGCCCATTCCGCTGCATGCCCGATACGTCACCTACACCCTGACCCCTGGCGCCAACCCGCGCGCAGTGCTGCGCACCCTCTGCGGTCAGGTCGACGGCGATACGACAGTGGCCGGCCTCGGCCTGTCGCTGGTCTCGGCGCTGGGCAAAAACATCGATGAACTGCGCAGCTTCCCGGAATTCAGCGGCAACGGCATCGACATCCCGTCGATCCCTTCGGCACTGCTGCTGTGGCTGCGCGGCGACGACCGCGGCGAAATCGTCAACCGCCATCGTGGGCTCGATGAACTGCTCGCGCCTGCCTTCGCGCACATTCAGGTAATCGACGCCTTCACTTACGACGGCAGCGCCCGCCGCGACCTCACCGGCTACGAAGACGGCACCGAGAATCCCAAGGGCAGAAAAGCCGTCGCCGCCGCAATCAGCAGCCGCAAGGGCATTGCCGGTTCGAGTTGTCTTGCCATCCAGCAATGGGAACACGACATGCACCGCTTCGAGGCGATGCCGCGCTAGGACCAGGACCACACTTTCGGCCGCCGCCGCTCCGACAACGAGGAACTCGACGACGCGCCGGAGTCGGCGCACGTCAAACGCACGGCGCAGGAAAATTTCGACCCGGAGGCTTTTGTCGTTCGCCGCTCGATGCCCTGGACCGAAGGCACGCGCTGCGGCCTGGTGTTCACCGCCTTCGGCGCGACCTTCGACGCCTACGAAGCGCAGCTGAAGCGCATGTCCGGCGCTGAGGACGGCATCACCGACGCGCTGTTCCGTTTCACGCGACCGCTGACCGGCGCCTATTTCTGGTGTCCTCCCCTGCGCGACGGCAAGCTCGACCTCGCCGCCATCGGACTGTAATGCCGGCCAGCCTGCTGCGCGGTGCCGCA
>CAMBCD010000302.1 GCA_945863085.1 Bordetella parapertussis | reverse complement strand
AAATCCGGCACGGGCGCATTCGGGATCAAGGTTGCACTCGCCGCCGCCGTTACCGCCGGATGCACATGGCTGCACTGGCGGCGTTTTCGCGTGCCGATCACCGTGGCGGCGGGCGCCGCAGCGCTGATCGGCGTCGCGGTCGGATTGCTGCTCGCAGTCACGCCGGACCTGCTGAAATGGACGAACGCGATCCTGTTTGCCGCCGGCATCGCGGTTTTCGCGTTCGCGATGCACTGGGACATCGCGGATCCGCTGCGCCAGACCCGCCGCGCCGACGTCGCCTTCTGGCTGCACCTGCTGGCCGCGCCGCTGATCGTGCACCCGGTGTTCACGCTGTTCGGTTTGCTCGGCAAGGAGGTCGAGATCGGCGGTGCCGTGATGGTGATGCTGCTCTACGTGGTCATGGGCGTCATTGCCCTCATCATCGACCGGCGGGCATTGATGGTATCCGCACTGGTCTACGTGCTGGCAGCGATCAGCGCCGTGCTCGAGCAGTTCGGCGCGGTCGGTGTCCATGTTGCACTGACGGCATTGATCATCGGTTCGGCCCTGCTGATGCTGTCCGCGTTCTGGCATGCCAGCCGTGCCTGCGTGGTCAGGCCCTTGCCGGCCTCCTGGCAGCAGAAACTGCCGCCCCTGCGCTGAATCCGTCACGGGATTTGTAACTGCCTGTTACAACCGCAACAGACTGTTGCACATACCTCGTTTACACCGGCAAATGGCGATGCGTTAATGGTCTCGGGCAACCATTACAAGGAGGTATGCCATGAACGCGAACCGGAAAATGATTGCTGTATCCACGATGACCGCTGCACTGGCTGCTGTCGCCGTCTCCCTTCCCGCGGCGGCAAACGACCATCGCGGCCCCCGGCGCGGTGAACGTCCCGCGATGGTTGAGCGGCACGCGCCGCCGGCTGCCGCAGTGCGCCGCGCCGATTTCCCGCAGCATCCGCAGTCGCGGCGTGTGGTCACTGAACGGCGTGAATTCAGGCATCGCCCGCCGGTCGTGCACCAGCGCCCGGTGATCGTGCAACGGCCTGTGGTCGTGCACCGTACCGTAGTCGTGCAACGTCCGGCCCCGGTTTATTACCACCAGCCGCGTCCCGTGCACGTCCATGCGCCGGCGCCGGTTTATTACGACCAGCCGGTGGCGTATCGGGATGACGAGCATAATCCTGCCGGTGCGATTGCCGGCGCAGTGATCGGCGGCGTGATCGGCAGCCAGGTCGGCGACCATGATTCCCGCGGCGTCACCACGGTGATCGGCGCCATCCTCGGCGGCATCCTGGGCAGCAATTTCTGACCGGGCCGTTCCAGGGCACAGGCAAAGGCAAAGGCAAAGGCAAAGGCAGCTTCGGCTGCCTTTGTTTTTGGATGGTGCTCGCTGCCGTGCGCCGGCGGCCCCGGCCCTTGCGTCCAGTCCGCTTGCGGCGCTAGAGTGTGCAACGGGCATTAAAAGAAGAATACGCCCGGGCCTACAGGAGAAGACCATGTCTCATGCCGTACGCATTATCGGGGCGCTCGTCGCAGGTGCCTGCCTTTCGATTGCTGTAACCGGGACGGCGCTGGCGCAGAAATACCCCAGCCGTGCAATCCGCGTCATCGTGCCCCAGCTGCCCGGCGATCCCTGCGACGTTTTTGCCCGGGTCATGGGGCCATACATGACCAAAAATCTCGGCCAGCAACTGGTCGTCGACAACCGGCCAGGTGCGGGCGGCATGATCGGACTGGAACTGGCCGCGAACGCACCCGCGGACGGGTACACCATCGCCTGCGGACAGGGCGGCAACCTGTCGGTGATCCCGCACACGATGAAAAACGTGCCGTACAAGGCGCTGCAGGACTTCGCGCCGATCGCGCTGGTTGCAACCAATTATCTGGCACTGGTCGCGTACCCGGGTGCGCCCTACAAGACCACCGCTGAATTCGTGAAGTACCTGAAAGCCAACCCGGGCAAGGTGAGTTTTGCGACCAACGGACAGGGTGCCTTCCTGCACATGGCGACCGAGAGTTTCCGTTCGGCCGTGGGATTTGAATACATCCATGTCCCGTTCAAGGGGGTGTCGGCGATGGCGTCGGAAATCATGGCCGGGCGCGTCGATGCTGCCTTCAGTTCATTCACCGGCATCTATCCGTTTGTGAAGTCGGGCCAGGTGCGGCTGCTCGGCATCGCGAAAGACAAGCGTGCATCCAATTATCCCGACCTGCCCACCGTCGCCGAAACCGTGCCGGGATTTTCCTCCGGCGGCTGGTTCGGATTTGTTGCCCCGGCCAAGGTGCCGAAGGAGGTCATCGCGACCCTCAACCGCGAAATGAATCTGGCCCTCAAACAACCGGACGTGCGTGCCAAGCTGGAGACCCTCGGTCTGGATGTGTGGACCGAGTCGCCGGAGTATCTGCGCGACCTGATGAAAAGCGAATACGACAAGTACGGCACGGTGGCGCGCGACATCAAGCTGGTGCCGAAATAATCCGGGTGGATGATGGCAACAGGGGCGGCCCGGCCGCCCCTTTTTCATGGGGCGCTGGACGGGCGAAATCAGCATGTTCAAACGTAAAAATCTGATTGCAGGCATCGGCGGCCTGCTGCTTGCCGGCGTGGTTTATTTTGCGGTCTGGCCCTTCATTACCGGCGGGCGCGACATGCGGGCCTGGTGCGGCGCGCAAAGCCCGGGCGCGACGCTGGCCGCAGTGCAGGACAGCGTCCGGCGCCAGGGTTATCGCTTCACCGGGCCGGACAAGGACGGACGCGCAATGATCCACGACCCGCGGTCCTTCGGACGCTTTTTGTGCGGGGCGCAGTTTGCCCGGGAGCGGCTGGTATCCGCCCGTTACCAGGGTAACGATTGATTACGCCAGAGGTTCGAGGCCGCTGTTGGTGATGGCTTGTGCGGCTTCTGCTGAAGCCAGGAAGCCGATGGCCTTGCGTGCGATGGCTTTGTCCGGCGAATTCGCGCCGATGCCCGCCATGAAGCTGGAGACTTTCTGCAGTTCCGGCGGCAGCGGCGTGATGTGCGCGATGCCTTGCACCGGCAGCAGTTCGCTGATCTGCTGGAAGCCGAAATCGAGTTCACCGCGGGCGATGACGCTGCCGACCCGTTCGCCGCTGCCGACCAGCCGGCTTTTCGGCAGCACCTGGTCGGCGATGCCGAGCTGCTGCGCCAGCACGGTGGTGTAGTACTTGCCGCTTTCGCTGGCCGAGTAACCGATGCCCTTGGCGGCGAGCAGCGCCTTCCGCAGGTCGTCGGCGGTGCGGATTTTCGGATCGGGTGTTCCGGCGCGTACCGCGAAGCCCATCATCGAGCGCGCGATGATGGTCGCGTGGTCGGCCAGTACATGACCGTCAGCGATGAACTGGCGCAGCACGCCGTCGGCGACGATGACGATGTCCGCCACTTCGCCGCGTTTCAGGCGATTGGGGATGGAGGTGTCGCCGGTGCCGATGGATGTGGTGACGGTGACGACAGACTTGCCGGTCAGTTTTTCCAGTTGCGGGATCAGCGCCTTGTAGGCGGCGGTGAAGGCGCCGGAGGTCATGACGCGGAATTCGTTTGTGGCGGTGCTCATTTGCGATTGAACTCCAGCATGTCAAAACCGCAGTAACGATCGACCAGATAAATCAGCCCGCGATCATCGACATCGGTGTCGTTGGTCTGCGGGCAGGGTTTGCCGCCGCAGGGTTCCGGGATGTACCAGCCCACCTCCTGCGGCGCCGAGGGATCGGCGACGTCGACAATGCGCAGGCCGCCGGCGAACCAGGCGCAATACAGCAGCGTGTCGCCGCCTTTCCAGTTTTCCTGGAACTGGTGGGCGCCAAAACGGCCGGGGGTGGTGCGGCTCCACGGGCTGTCGAGTTCGCTGACTTCGAACAGTGAAACCGGTTTGATATTGCCGAGGTCGGTGACGTCGAGCACCCACAGGCAGCCGTGCGGGCGGCCGCGGCGGCGCGCCATTTCTTCGGCGTCGTGGGCG
>CAMBCD010000301.1 GCA_945863085.1 Bordetella parapertussis | reverse complement strand
GCGAACAGCACGTTGTCGCGGAACAGGTCGGCGTGGATCGCGCCGCGCGGCAGGTCCGAAAAACTGTATTGCGACTGGAAACGCACTTCGTCCTGCAGCAGCGCGGCTTCGGGCGCCGGCAGGAAGGGCAGGATGTCGGGCAAAACGCCGGTCCACCATTTCGGCCCGCGCGGATTGTCCATGGTCGCCGGGTACGACTCGCCGGCCAGGTGCAGGCGGGCCAGCACGGCGCCGACCGCGGCGCATTGTGCGACAGTCGGTGCGCTGATATCACTGCCATCGAGGCGCGCGACCAGCGCAGCGGGTTTGCCCTTGAGCGTGCCGAGGTAATGGCCGCTGCGGTTGGCGACCGGATGCGCGCTGGGCACACCGTGTTCGGCGAGGTGTGCCATCAGGTTCAGGTAGAACGGCAGCTCCCGCGTCGTCAGTTTCTCAAACAGCGTCAGCACGTAACGGCCGCCGCTGGTGGTGACGAAATAGTTGGTGTTTTCGATGCCTGCGGCAATGCCGCGCAGGTCCTGCAGTTCGCCGACGGCGTAATCCTGCAGCCAGTGGCGCAGGTCATCAGCGGTTACCGTGGTGAAAACGGACATTGCTCAGTGGTGACTGGTAAATGGTAATTGGTGACTGGTGAAACCCCTTGGGGATGCCCACGATTTACCAATTACCATTTACCAGTCACCAATCACCACGAGTGAATCACCCACATCGGCGGCCGGATGCCGCTGTCCAGGGCTTCCTGGCGGGCGAATTTGCCGTCGCCACGCTCGTCGATCAGGTAATACGGACGGCCTCCCGGCGGCGTGACCTTCATCATGTAGAGCTTGCCGGCAACGCGGTACTCCTCGACGGTATCCTCGCCGCGTTTGCGGATGGTCACCTGCGGCTCCGCTGCCGGGTCGAGTTCAAACCCGGGGGGCGGCGGGGGCGGCTCCGGAATCGGCTGCGCTGCGGGTTTTTTCTGCGCCGGCGCAGCTTGTGCGACTACGATTTGCGCAGTTGCATTTTGGGCGATCGCATTTTGTGCGACCCCCTGCAGCGCAACCGCGGTTGCAGCAAAAAGGATCAAGGTCAGGGCGTGTCGCATGTCGGGGCTCCAGGCCCATCCATTATCCGGCTTTCGCCGGCGTTTTGAAAGGAAACGCGGCATCAGCGCCGTGCGAATTTTGCGATATCTCTGCGATAATTCCGGCTGTACGCAGCGGCCACACGGCATCGCTGCGGCTGACTTACCCGGGCCCCGCATGAAAACCCTGCTCCTTGTCGATGGATCGTCCTATCTTTACCGTGCGTTCCATGCGATACGCGAGCTGAGCACCAGCCGCGGCGAACCCACCAACGCCATGTACGGCGTGCTCAACATGCTGCGCAAGCTGCACAAGGAGGTGCCGGCCGAATACAGCGCCTGCGTGTTCGATGCCAAGGGCAAAACTTTTCGCGACGACCTGTATGCCGAATACAAGGCCAACCGCCCGGCGATGCCCGATGAACTGGCGTCGCAGATCAGCCCGCTGAAGGAAGCGATTGTCGCGATGGGCTGGCCGCTGCTCGAAGTCGGCGGCGTCGAGGCCGACGACGTGATCGGCACGCTGGCGCGGCAGGCCGAGCGGGCGGGCATGCGCGTGGTGATTTCCACGGGTGACAAGGACATCACGCAACTGGTGTCGGCGCAGATCACGCTGGTCAACACCATGTCCAACGAAGTCCTCGACATCAATGGTGTCGAGAAAAAGTTCGGCGTTCCGCCGGAGCGCATGATCGATTACCTGACACTGATCGGTGACAGCGTGGACAACGTGCCGGGTGTGCCCAAGGTCGGGCCGAAAACCGCGGTGAAGTGGCTGACCCAGTACGGCACGCTGGCCAACATCGTCAAAAGCGCGCCCGACATCGGCGGCGCCGTCGGCGAAAGCCTGCGCCAGTCGCTGGACTGGCTGCCGCAGGCGCAGGCACTGCTGACCATCAAATGTGATGTCGATCTGCCGGTGCAGCTGCAGGACCTGGCGCCGCAGCCGCAGGACACGGCGAAACTTGCGGAGTTGTACGAACGTTTTGAATTCAGGACCTGGCGCCGTGAACTGGATGGCGGTGCTGCCGCGCCTGTGGCCGCTGCGCCGGCTACCGTGGTGATTCCGCCGGCGCCGCAGTATGCGCGGCAGTATGAAACCGTGACCACGGAGGACGCGCTGCAAAAATGGCTCGCACGCATCGAAGCTGCGTCGCTGACGGCAGTGGATACCGAAACCACCAGCCTCGATGCGATGGCGGCGGAACTGGTCGGCATTTCCCTGGCGGTGGAACCGGGCCATGCCGCGTACATTCCCGTCGGCCATGTTTACGCCGGCGCGCCGGAGCAACTGTCGCGCGACCGGGTGCTGGCTGTGTTGAAACCCTGGCTGGAAAATCCGCAGCGCGCGAAACTCGGCCAGCACATCAAGTACGACATGCATGTGTTCGCCAATTACGGCCTGCGCCTTGCCGGTGTGCTGCACGACACCTTGCTCGAATCCTATGTTCTGGAAAGTCACCAGCGGCATGACATGGATTCCATGGCCCAGAGAATTTTATCAATAAAAACAATCAGTTATGATGATGTTACGGGCAAGGGCGCGAAACGCATCGGTTTCGAGCAGGTCGCCGTTGAACTCGCCGCCGATTACGCCGCCGAAGACGCCGACATCACGCTGCAACTGCACCAGGCGCTGCATCCGCGCATCGCTGCCGATCAGAAACTGAACCACATCTACGCCGACATCGAAATGCCGGCGATGCCGGTGCTGTATGCGATGGAGCGCAATGGCGTGCTGATCGACAGCAAACTGCTGGCGGAATTGTCGGCCGAGTTCGGCGCCAAGATGATTGACATCGAAAAACGTGCGCATGAACAGGCGGGACAGCCCTTCAACCTCGGTTCGCCGAAACAGATCCAGGAAATCCTGTTCGACAAGCAGGGATTGAAGCCGGTCAAAAAAACGCCCGGGGGTGCGCCATCCACCGACGAGGAATCACTGGCGGAACTGGCGCTGGACCATCCGCTGCCGAAACTGATCCTCGAATACCGCGGCCTGGCCAAGCTCAAATCGACGTACACCGACAAACTGCCGCTGATGGTCAACCGCAACACCGGCCGTGTGCATACCAGTTACGGCCAGGCCACGGCAGTGACCGGGCGGCTGGCGAGCACCGATCCCAACCTGCAGAACATTCCCATCCGCACCGCGGAAGGTCGGCGCATCCGCGAGGCCTTCATCGCAGCGCCCGGCTCAAAAATCGTTTCTGCCGACTATTCGCAGATCGAGCTGCGCATCATGGCGCATATCTCGCGTGATGAAAGCCTGTTGAAGGCCTTCGCCGCCGGCGAGGACATCCATCGCGCGACCGCCGCGGAGATTTTCGGCCTCACGCCGCAAACAGTGGATAACGAGCAGCGGCGTTACGCCAAGGTCATCAACTTCGGCCTGATCTACGGCATGTCGGCCTTCGGCCTGGCGAGGCAACTCGACATCGAGCGTTCGGCGGCGCAGCAGTACATGGACCGTTATTTCCAGCGTTATCCCGGTGTTGCCGAATACATGCG
Source organism: Bordetella parapertussis (assembly GCA_945863085.1). Next base: position 434 of record CAMBCD010000301.1, on the reverse strand, counting down.
GGTCACCCGCGAGCAGGCGCGGGAGCAGGGTTATGTCGAAACCGTGTTCGGCCGCCGCTTGTGGCTGCCGGAAATCCGGGGCAGCAACGCGGCGCGGCGCCAGGGTGCGGAGCGCGCGGCGATCAATGCGCCGATGCAGGGCACGGCGGCAGACCTGATCAAGCTGGCGATGATTGCCGTGCAGCACTGGCTGGTCGAACAAAAACTCGCGTCCAAACTGATCATGCAGGTGCATGACGAACTGGTGCTGGAGGTGCCCGATGCCGAACTTGAAATCATCAAGACGGGCCTCGCGCGGCTGATGGCCGGGGTCGCGCAACTGGCGGTGCCGCTGCTGGTGGAAATCGGCAGCGGTCCAAACTGGGATAAGGCGCATTAGTACGGACGTACTGCGGCGAGCCCACTGAAGGATCACGACGTGCCATGACTGCACA
>CAMBCD010000300.1 GCA_945863085.1 Bordetella parapertussis | reverse complement strand
CGGTCATCGTGGATACAGCAATCATTTTCCGGTTCGCGTTCATGGCATACCTCCTTGTAATGGTTGCCCGAGACCATTAACGCATCGCCCTTTGCCGGTGTAAACGAGGTATGTGCAACAGTCTGTTGCGGTTGTAACAGGCAGTTACAAATCCCGCGACGGATTCAGCGCAGGGGCGGCAGTTTCTGCTGCCAGGACGCCGGCAAGGGCCTGACCACGCAGGCACGGCTGGCATGCCAGAACGCGGACAGCATCAGCAGGGCCGAACCGATGATCAATGCCGTCAGCGCAACATGGACACCGACCGCACCGAACTGCTCGAGCACGGCGCTGATCGCCGCCAGCACGTAGACCAGCGCGGATACCATCAGGGCCCGGCGGTCGATGATGAGGGCAATGATGCCCATGACCACGTAGAGCAGCATCACCGCCACGGCGCCGCCGACCTCGACCTCCCTGCCGAGCAGGCCGAACAGCGTGAACACCGGGTGCACGATCAGCGGCGCGGCCAGCAGGTGCAGCCAGAAGGCGACGTCGGCGCGGCGGGTCTGGCGCAGCGGATCCGCGATGTCCCAGTACATCGCGAACGCAAAAACCGCGATGCCGGCGGCAAACAGGATGGCGTTCATCCATTTCAGCAGGTCCGGCACAACCGCGATCAACAAACCGACCGCGACCCCGACCAGGGCTGCGGCGCCCGCCGCCACCGTGATCGGCACGCGGAAACGCTTCCAGTGCAGCCACGTGCACCCGGCGGTAACGGCGGCGGCGAGCGCAAACTTCATCCCGACCGCGAACGCACCATCCTTGAGAATATTGCCGTCAAGCTCCGGCACCAGCGCAGCAAATATCCCCCCGGCAAACACCAGCAGGAACAGGATCGACGGCAGGGCCATGCGCCGCTTGCGGGTGAAAAATTCCGCGAGCCCCCAGGCGGTTGCTGCGACGGCCACGCCGATCAGGCCATGAGCGATGGTTTCAGCAATCCAGCCCACGGCAACAAGCACCAGCGTGCCGGCAATCGCGACAAAAATGTCGTTGAAACTGCTGACCAGCCGGAAGTGCTCTTCATCCACCGCCGGCGTGGCGCGTGCCTGCCCGACGTGCGCGCGAAACGCGGCAGCGGACTCGGCGCTCAGCGCGCCGGCGGCCACTGCGGCATCGAGGTCCTCGTCGCTGTACATTCGCGTTCCCGCTTCACGTTCCCATTTCAGTCCGGGCTCAGGATATCCAGGTCTCGGCAAAAATCTTTTTGGCCTCGGCCGACGCCAGCCGCTTCGCCAGTTCCACCGCCACCGCCGGGGCCCCGGCCATCGCCGCCGCATCGTAACTGGTCATGTTCTGGATTTCGTCCGGCAAGGGTGCTGCGAGTTTGACCTTGCAGCCCTTGTCCATCATCACCATCAGTTCCGAGATTTGCGCGAGGCCGACGGCCTGCGCCGGATGGTCGGCCACGTACTGCATGATGCCGGAGCCGGTTTTGACAATGACGAGTTTTGCGCCGAGCGCACCGGTCAGGCCCAATTTGTTCAGCAGTTTCTCGGAATAGATGCCGCTGGAGGCCTCATTGCGCACCACGTGGCTGGCGGCCAGCAACAGTTTTTTGAAGGATTCCGTGTCGGTCATCGCCGGCATCGGTGCATCGGCATGGATCACCACACCCATGCGCGAACGACCAAGAAAACCGCGGCTGCCGGCAATCAGTTTGTTCTGCGCTGCGAATTCATCCAGTGCCACGGGTGTCGCCACCACGACGTCTGCCGTTTCACCGGCAGCCACGCGCCGGCGCACCTCCGGCACGGGGGTGAATTCGATTTCGACTTTGGTGCCGGTGTCCTTTTCGAAGGCCGCGGCAACGCGGGCAACGCCGCGTTTGACCGCGCCGGCGCTGAGAATTTTAAGGGTGATCATTACGTTTTTTTCAGTGTCCGCAGTTCAGTCGATGCCGGTGGTCGCCATCGCCGCACGCGCCGCCGGTGTTGCAAGGAACTTCGTGAACTCAGTGGCCGCCGCGGCATTGGCACTGGCGCGGGTCACCGCTGCGTCATAAGCGGTGATGCTTTGCAGCTCATCCGGCAGCGGCCCCGCCAGTGCAATCGCCACGCCCTTGTCGACCAGTTCGCGGATTTCCGGCAACTGGCCGGCGCCCAGCAGGTTCTGCGCGGACGTTGCCACATGATCCATGACCTTCACGGTATCCGGCTGCTTCACCGCCTTGTCGGCAGCAAAGCCGAGTTTTTCGAGCAGCTTCACCACGTAGTTGCCGCTGGACGCAACATTGACCACCACCGCGTCTGCAGCGGCAATCGCGCGTTTGAAGGATTCCACGCTCGCCAGGTCCGGCGCGGCAGCACCCTTGCGCATTGCCAGGCCCATGCGCGAACGGCCCAGGGTGACGCGGGTTTCCGCGCTGACCTTGCCCTGCGCGACAAATTCCTCCATCGCTGATTGCGGCGTGACGGCAACATCCACCGCTTCTCCCGCCAGCACGCGATCACGTACCGTCGGAGCGCCGATGAATTCGACAGAGACCTGATGGCCGCTGACTTTTTCAAACTGCACCGCCAGTTGCGTGATGCCGCGCTTCACCGGACCTGCACCAAGTACCTTGAGTGTTGCCATTACATCCCCATTCTTAATCGTTCAGGACCAATGCAAAACTGGCCCCATTACCCATCACCAATTACCAATCACCGCAGCACTCAATCAGCGCGCGCGCCGGAGTCCTTGATGACTTTCGCCCATTTGGGAATTTCGGCCTTGATATGCGCCGCGAACCGTTCCGCGGTGCCGCCACGGACGATCGCCCCCTGCCCGACAAGGAACTTGTTGACCTGGGCATCCTTCAGCACGGCGTTGACTTCGCTGTTGAGTTTCGCCTGCACTGCGCGCGGAGTGCCGTTGACGGCGACCAGGCCGTGCCAGGTCGAAGCCTCGAAGCCGGGCACGCCGGACTCGGCGATGGTCGGGATCTGGGGCATGGTGTCCATGCGCTCCAGCGTTGTCACGCCCAGCGGGCGCAGGCGGTTGGCATCCAGATGCGCCTTCACCGACAGCGCGGTGGCAAAAATCATCTGGCTGCGGCCGGCGAGCACATCGGTAATCGCCGGTGCCGCGCCCTTGAAGGGGATATGCACCATGTCGGTCCTGGTCATGCTCTTGAACAGCTCACCCGCGAGGTGCGCGGCGGCGCCGCTGCCCGAGGATGCGTAATTCAGTCTGCCCGGCTGCGATTTCAGATAAGTCACCAGCTCCTGCACCGATTTGGCCGGCACGGAGGGATGCACCACCAGGATGTTCGGCTGTGAGGCCACCCACACCACGGGCACCAGGTCTTTCGCCGGATTGAAGGTCATTTTTTTGTACAGCGAAGCATTGGCCGCCAGCACGCTGTTGTTGGCAATCATCAGTGTGTAACCGTCGGCCGGGCTGGTGGCGACGATTTCACCCGCCACGTTGCCGCCGGCGCCGGGCCGGTTGTCGAATACAAAGGGCTGGCCCATGCGTTCGGAGAGTTTGGCACCGATCAGGCGTGACAGAATGTCGCTGGGGCCGCCGGGGGAAAACGCGATCACCATGCGCACGGTCTTGTTCGGATAGTCTGCGGCCTGAACAGCGGGTGCCATCAGTGCGGTGGCAACAACAGCGGCAATGATTGAGCGCAATTTCATGATTTCCTCCTTGTTTTTCTGCGGCTGAAACAACCGGGCCGCCAGCTTAACAACAGCCTCCGGTGCTGACAATGCAATCCACAGCAATATGGACCACAGCGCCACCGCTGATTTTGGGAGACCGCGGGGGCGATGCTATCCTATGGGCAAAGTCGTACCCGCCGGGCCGCAGGGCCCCAAAACCGTTTTTTTCAACAGCATTCTGCGAGGAAGTCACTCATGAGCAAGACGCAACGCATCAAGGGCGTGCTCGCCCCCGTGGTCACGCCCTTCGACCGCGACCTCAACCCCGATACCGCTCGTTTCATCGCGCACTGCAAATGGCTGGTCTCGCAGGGCTCCGGGCTCG
>CAMBCD010000299.1 GCA_945863085.1 Bordetella parapertussis | reverse complement strand
AGCCATCAGTTCGCGCAAAACGAACGGGAGAATGCCGCCGTGTTTGAGGTATTCCACTTCAATCGGCGAGTCGACGCGCAGCGTGACGGTGACGTTTTGCGTGCTGCCGTCCTTGCGATGAATGACCAGCGTCACATCCTGCAGGGGTTTGACGTTGCCGCCCTCGACGCCGATCAGGTCGAAGGTATCGTCGCCGGTGATGTTGAGCGATTGCACGCTGTCCGCGCCCTTGAACTGGCAGGGCAGTACGCCCATGCCGACCAGGTTGGAGCGGTGGATACGCTCGTAGCCGCGGGCGACAACGACCTTGATGCCGAGCATTTGTGTGCCCTTGGCCGCCCAGTCACGCGATGAGCCCGTGCCGTACTCTTCGCCGCCGAAAACGAACAGCGGCACCTTGTCTTTCTGGTAACGCATTGAGGCTTCGAAGATCGTCATCTTGTCACCGCTGGGCTGATGAATCGTCACGCTGCCTTCGGAGCCCGGAACCAGCAGGTTCTTGATGCGCGGATTGGCGAAGGCGCCGCGTACCATGACTTCGTGGTTGGTGCGGCGCGAGCCGAAGCTCGACAGATCGGTGCTGCCGGCTGCAACCAGCCAGTCGCCGGCCAGCGTGCCCTTGCGGATCGGCGCCACCGGGCTGATGTGGTCGGTGGTCAGCTTGTTGCCGTAAATGCCGAGTGCGCGACCGCCCTTGATGTCGCTGACCTTGGGCAGCGCCTTCTTGAATCCCTCGAACAGCGGGGGTTCGAGCATGTAGGTGGATTTCGGATCCCACTGGAACAACGCGCCCTTGGCTTCGGGAATGGCGTCCCACAGGTCTTTCGCGCCGTCGAGGTTGGTGTATTCGCGTTTGAAGTTTTCGCTGTTGGTGGCGAACTTCATCACCGCGTCCACTTCGGCGCCGGTGGGCCAGAGGTCTTTCAGGAACACCGGTTTGCCGTCTTTGTCGTTGCCGAGCGGATCGGTTTCGACGTTTTTCAGGATGGTGCCGGCCAGTGCAAACGCGACCACCAGCGGCGGGCTCATCAGGAAATTGGCTTTCAGGCTCTGGTGCACGCGGGCTTCGAAGTTGCGGTTGCCGGAGAGCACCGCTGCGGAGATGACGTCGTTTTTGACGATCGAATCTTCGAGGTCCTTGTCCAGCGGGCCGGCGAGGCCCATGCAGGTGGTGCAGCCGTAGGCGACGACGTAGAAGCCGAGTTGCTCCAGGTACGGCAGCAGGCCGGAGTCCTTCAGGTAGGCGGTTACGACCTTGGAGCCGGGCGCCAGCGAGGTTTTCACGCGCGGGTGCGGTTTCATGCCTTTTTCGACGGCCTTCTTGGCCAGCAGGCCGGCGGCCAGCAACACCCAGGGGGTGGAGGTGTTGGTGCAGGAGGTGATGGCGGCGATGCCGATGTCACCATGGCCGACGTCAGCGATGGCCGGATTGGCGACCGGGAAACGTTTGGCCAGGTCGGCGGCAGGCTTGTTGTAGCCGCTTTCGGCGACCGGTTTCGAGAACAGTTCGGTGAAACGGCTCTTGATGTTTTCCAGGTTGATGCGGTCTTCCGGCTGTTTCGGGCCGGAGACGCTGGGGCGCACGGTGGACAGGTCGAGTTCGACGACCTGCGAATAATCGATTTCGCCTTTTTTCGGGATGCCGAACATGCCCTGCGCCTTGAGGTAGGACTCGATGGCGTCGCAGTGCTGTTCGCGGCCCGTCATGCGGTAGTACGCGAGGGCCGTTTCGTCGATGGCAAAAAAGCCGCAGGTCGCGCCGTAGTCCGGCGACATGTTGGCAACGGTGGCGCGATCGGTCGCTGACAGCGACGAAGCGCCTTCACCGAAGTATTCGACGAACTTGTTGACGACCTTGGTCTTGCGCAGCAGTTCGGTGACGGTCAGCACCAGGTCGGTCGCGGTAACGCCTTCGCGCAGCTTGCCGGTCATGTGTACGCCGACGACGTCCGGCGTCAGGAAGTAGTAGGGCTGGCCCAGCATGCCGGCCTCGGCTTCGATGCCGCCCACACCCCAGGCCAGGATGCCGATGCCGTTGACCATCGTGGTGTGGGAGTCGGTGCCGACGGTGGAGTCGGGGTAATAGACGCCGTCTTTTTCCCAGACGCCGCGCGACAGGTATTCCAGATTGACCTGGTGGCAGATGCCGTTGCCGGGAGGCACGACACGAATGCCGTTGAAGGCCTGCTTGGCCCACTTGAGGAAGGTGTAACGCTCACCGTTGCGCTCGAATTCGATTTCCATGTTCTTGCGCAGCGCGTCTTTCGAGTTGCTGACGTCGACGACGATGGAGTGGTCGACCACGAGGTCAACAGGCACCAGCGGCTCGATCCTGGTCGGTTCGAAGCTCTGGCGCTTGGCTTCGGCGCGCATTGCAGCGAAGTCGTTCAGCGCGGGGAAGCCGGCCATGTCCTGCAGCATGATGCGTGCGAGTACGAAGGGGACTTCCTGGGTGCGCTCTGCGTTCGGCTTCCAGCCGGCCAGTTCCCGCACGCGGTCTTCACCGATGCGCACGCCATCACAGTTGCGCAACACCGATTCCAGCACCACGCGCAGGCTCACCGGCAGGCGCGAGACCTTGCCGAGGCCGGCTTCTTCGAGGGCTGCCAGCGAATAATATTTGCCGGTCTTGCCCGACTTGAGTTTGAATTCCCTTAACGAATTGAAAGCGTTGTTGGCCACGCGGATGCTCCTTGAAAGTGGGTGCCTGAAGAGGGTGCCGGAAAGCCCCAAATTATAGAGCGTTGCGGGGCAGGAATAAATCAGTATGGCGGGCCTTGATGGCGTTCGCCATGCGGAATCAGAGGTCTTTTTTGGCCGGCTGCAGCTGCCTGTATTCGGCGAACTGGCGCGTCTTGTAGGCGCCGCTGGCGACAAATTCCGCCAGCAGCTTGAATTCCCCGACATCGCGCACGGCACCGGTGATGCGCACGATTTCAGTGCCGCTGAGATCATGGAAAGCGAAGGTCGGCGTGGCGCGCGCCCTGGCGGCTGCAGCGAAGGCTTTTTCGCTGATGTCGTGGCCACCGAAGTCTTTCAACGGCACCGAGCCGTTGATGTCGATGGTGAAGCTGACGAAATGCCGCCGGTAGAGTTCCTGCACGTCGACGCGGTTGAGCACGTTCTGCTTCATGTAGAGGCAGGCGGGGCAACCCTCCTGTTCGTACATCAGCAGGACCGCTTTTTTGTTTGCAGCTTTGGCATCTGCAAGTTCCGCCTTCAGGTCGCCGGTGTTGGCGTCAAAGAAATGCGTCATCGCGTCGCGCGTGGCAGCGCTCTGGGCGCAGGCCAGGCCCGGAGCCAGCACCAGCGCAGCCAGCACGGCATGGATCAGATGACGGCGAATGAGTGACATAGATATCAATAAAAACAATTGGTTACATGGATTTCAAATTACCATCAGATCAACGAACTCATGCACCGGCGTGGCCTCGAGTTTTTGCTGGTCCTGGCACAGGGCGTAAATCGCGGCGCGCTGCTTTTCCGGAAATTTGCGCGCGAGGTTGGTGCGGAATTTGGCTTCGAGCAGGGGCACGCCCTCCTTGCGCCGGCGGCGATGGCCGACGGGGTATTCAACGGTGACGTTGGCGGTTTTGCTGCCGTCCTTGAAAAACACCTGGATGGCATTGGCGATGGAACGCTTCTTCGGATCCAGGTAATCCCTGGTCCAGGCTTTGTTTTCGACGCATTCCATTTTGTCGCGCAATGCGTCCACGCGTGGGTCGTGCGCGACCTCATCCTCGTAATCCGTTGCGGTCAGGTTGCCCTTGATCAGGCCGATCGCCGACATGTACTGGATGCAGTGGTCACGGTCGGCCGGATTGTTCAGCGGACCCTTTTTGTCGATGATGCGGATCGCCGACTCATGGGTGGTGATGACGATTTTTTTGATGTCACTGATCCGGTCTTTCACCTGCGGGTGCAACTGGACTGCGCATTCCACCGCGGTCTGGGCATGGAATTCCGCCGGGAAGGAAATCTTGAACAGCACGTTTTCCATCACGTAGGAACCAAAGCTGCGGGTGAA
>CAMBCD010000298.1 GCA_945863085.1 Bordetella parapertussis | reverse complement strand
CGCAAAATCCTTGCCAAAGGAAGCGCCGGTGACATCAGTCAGCTTGAAACGCGGCGCTTCGGCCTTTTCCGTACAACCGGTTGCCAGTAACAGGCCGGTGATAGCGAGCAAAATCGCGGCATAACGTTGCAGATGAAGCATCAGGCGGGGCTCAGAAAAAAAGCTGCAGGTAATGATCAATCAGCAGGGCGGCAAAAATCAGTGTCAGGTAAAGGATCGAAAAACGGAAGGTGCGCCGCGCCAGATCATCGCTGTAATCGATATAGATTTTCACTGCGTAGGCCATGAATACCGCGCCCAGCACCAGCGCGGCAACGAGGTAGGGTAGTCCGCTCAGACGGGTCACGAAAGGCAGCGTCGAGCAGGCCAGCAGGATGATGGTGTAGAGCAGCACGTGCAACCGCGTGAACTTGTCGCCATGTGTCACCGGCAGCATCGGTACCCCCGCTTTTGCGTACTCGTGTTTCCGGTACAACGCCAGTGCCCAGAAATGCGGCGGGGTCCATGCAAAAATGATCAGGAACAGGGTCAGCGCCTGTGGCGACACATCCCCGGTCACCGCGGCCCAGCCGAGCACCGGCGGCATCGCGCCCGATGCGCCGCCGATGACGATGTTCTGCGGTGTCATCGGCTTGAGGATGACCGTATAAATGACGGCGTAACCGACAAAGGTCGCCAGCGTCAGCCACATGGTCAGCACGTTGACCCACTGATACAGCAGGAACAGGCCGATGCCGCCGACCACGCCTGAAAAAATCAGCGTCTCCAGGGAGGTCAGTTGTCCGCGCGGCAGCGGCCGCGCCTGGGTCCGCATCATCAGCGCATCGATTTTCTGTTCGACCAGGCAGTTCACGGCTGCCGCCGCACCGGCCACCAGTGCAATGCCCAGCGTCGCCGCGAACAGGATGGTCACCGGAACCATGCCGGGAGTGGCGAGGAACATGCCGATCACCGCGGTAAACACAATCAGCGACACCACGCGCGGCTTGGTCAGCGCATAGAACTGCTGGATGCGGGTATACAGCGATGTTGGAGCGACTGTGGAAGACATCAGGAAATGGGTATCAGGAGACGCGTCTTGAATGGAGGGCGAAGTTTATCACCACCATGGTCACCAACAGAATCGCCGCGCCAGCGTTGTGCCCGGCGGCCACCAGCAGCGGCAGTCCGCCCAGCACATTGGCAATGCCCAGCGTGACCTGTGCCAGCAGCACACACAGCAGCGCAATGCCGTAACGGGCCAGCCCCGGGCTGCGCGCAAGCCACAGCGCAAAACCGCCGACATAGAGCAACGTCACCAGTGCGCCGACGCGATGGGTCCAGTGGATCGCGGTGATGGCGTCATAACTGAGGTGCGTTCCCGCAGCGGTCATGCCCAGTTCACGCACCAGCTGGAATCCGTGGCGAAAATCCATCTGCGGCAGCCACTCGTTGTGACAGGTCGGGAAATCGACGCAGGCCAGCGCCGCGTAATTGGTCGAAACCCAGCCGCCCAGTGCAATCTGCACGATCACCACCATCAGCGCCAGCAACGCCCATGGTCGCAAGCGCGACGCAGTTGCAGGCGCGATGGCCGGCGGGGCCTGCTGGCGCAGCGCCAGCCATGTCAGCAGCGCCAGCAGTGCCAGGCCGCCGAGCAAATGCAGCGTGACAATCACCGGTTTCAGCAGCAGCGTCACGGTCCACATGCCCAGGGCAGCCTGCAGCATCACCAGCACGAGCACACCCGTGGCCAGCAGTGGAGACTGCCGCAATTCGCGACGCCGCGCCCAGGCCATCACCGTGATCGCGAGTATCACCAGCCCCAGTCCGCCGGCGATGTAGCGATGAAACATTTCCTTCCACGCCTTGCCCAGCGATACCGGGCCGTGCGTGCCGCCCTGCTCCACCACGGCGCGCGCGATGTCGTCCTGCGCATGATGCGGCGTCAGCTCGCCGTAACAGCCGGGCCAGTCGGGGCAGCCAAGCCCGGCATCGGCCAGCCGCACATAGGCACCGACTACGACGACGATGAAGGTGTAAATCACCGCAAACCAGGCCAGCTTTCGGAACATGATTAAAATATCAATAAAAACAATTGGTTATGAATTTTCTCGCAGAATCAGCCGATACGCGACACCCGGAGCAGGCGATCAAGGTCTTTTTTCATGCGGCTGGGGTCGGCCTCACGCGGATAACGCAGCACCAGATTGCCCAGCGGATCGACCAGATAAATATGATCGGTCCGCGCGCCGGCATGCGGCAAGGCTTCGAGCACCGCACTGCTGGTGGCATTGACCAGCCAGGTACCTTCGAACTCCGAGCGCAAACGCTCTGCCGGCTGGCCGCCGCCGGTGATCAGCCACACGCGTTCGATACGCTCCGGGTACTTGCCCTGCGTCTTGCGCACCTGGCGGATCTGCCACAACTTTTTTTCGCAATTGGCGTCACAGGTCGCGTCATCCACCGTGACGAACAGCCATTTGCCGCGCAATTGCGCAAGGGAAAATGCGCTGCCATCAATCAGCTTGAGCGCGGCAGCGGGCAGCTGTCTGTCCGCCATCAGTTCACCGTAATTAACCCGCCCTTCCGGCTGATAAAAATAATACGCGGCAAAGGAAGCGATAAAGGGCGCGATGCATACCGCGGCCACCAGCCACAGGGTTTTACGGCTTTGCGACGGAGCGTCGTTTGACATGGGTCACCAGGTAATAAATAAAAATAGCGAGGCTCAGTGCGTACCACTGGAAGGCATAAGCCAGGTGCGTGTTGCGACCGAGATCGGGCCGGCTCCAAACCCGCACCAGGCCGTCGTTCGCCGTATTGTTCACAGTATTGTCCTGCTGGATCACGAACGGCTGCAATTCGAGGCCGGTCTCCTGCCGGTAACGCTCAAACACCAGGTTTTGCCGGATCCGTCCTTCCGCAACCTGCGTTGACAGCTCCAGGTAACGTTCACTGTACGCGACGGCAATCCCCTGCACCAGCTGTACACCGGCGGGCGTGGCGACGACAGGCGGGCTACGGTCGCGGTTGCCGGCAACCCAGCCGCGATTGACCAGGACATAACGCTGCGATCCGGCGATGCGCAGGGGCGTCGCCACATGAAACCCCGGCCGGTGCTGCTGGATGCGGTTGTCGACAAATACCGTGTGCTGCGGCACAAATTCGCCGCGCACTTCGACGCGGCGAAACAGGATGCCGTCACGCTCCACCGGCTGCCCGCCGATGCGCAGCGCAGGCTCGCGCGTCTGCGCGTCAAAACGCTGCTGCAGACTTTCCTTGTACCCCGCCCTGCCGAGCTGCCACTGGCCAAGCGCCAGCGTCAGCACAATGCCGGCAGCAGCAGCAATGCTGGCCCAGCGCCGCGGCCGGAATTCATAAGCTCCAAAGCTGATCGCTGCCACTGCTGTTGAAAACCCCATGAATAATGACAAAAACATGGCTGTGCATGTTTTTGGAAAACATCAACAGACCTGTTGGGTTAAACTAAAACCATCGTGCGCATCATCGTCATACTTTTCATCATCGTCATCCTCGGCAGCCTGGGCTCCGCCCTTTATTACATGGTAAAGGACCGCGGCACCACCGAGCGCACGGCCAAGGCGCTGACCGTCCGCATCGCGCTGTCGATCACCTTGTTCGTGCTGCTGTTGCTGGGCTTTCACTTCGGCCTGATCACGACACGGCTTTGACCCCGGGCTGATCGCCCCGTTCCCTCAGGGGAGCCGCAAAAAAAACGCCGCGATCACGCGGCGCTCAATCCCCTAGCAGGGGTACCTCCTCCCCGTGCAAATCGCGCTTTCCGGTTTTGCGGGCCGATTACGCGATTCGCCGCCTTGAATTCCTACAGCCAGTAAACCACCACGAACAGGATCAGCCAGACCACATCGACAAAGTGCCAGTACCAGGCGACGCCTTCGAAACCGAAATGATTCTCTGCAGTGAAATGTCCGGCAACGCTGCGGAACAGGATCACCCACAACATGATGGTGCCGACCGTCACATGGAAACCGTGGAAACCCGTCAGCATGAAAAAGGTCGCGCCGTACGCCCCCAT
>CAMBCD010000297.1 GCA_945863085.1 Bordetella parapertussis | reverse complement strand
GCGGCACACGCCGGGTCTTGGCCACTTCACGGAAGGTGGACTGGAACTTTTCGGTGTAAGCGGGGCCGTAGTTGGGTGGTATACGCATGCCGGCCACAATGACGCGTGCATGTGAGCGTTGCGCGGCATCGATCATGCGCTCGAGGTTGCGGCGCATCGCGGCGAGATCCGAGCCGCGCAGGCCGTCGTTGGCGCCGAGTGCAAGGATAACAACGGCGGGGCGGTGGGTCTTCAGGGCGTTGTCGATGCGATTGGCGCCGCCCTGCGTGGTTTCACCGCTGATGCTGGCATTGACGACCGTATAATCCGTTTTTTTCTGTTGCAGGCGCTGCGCCAGCAGTTGCGGCCAGTCCTCGCCGCGCGCGAGTCCGTAACCCGCGGACAGGCTGTCACCGAATACCAGGATGGTTGCGGCACCGGCGGTGGGTGCGGCAAACAAAGTAACAGTCAGACTAACAATCAGGGCAACAAACAGGGACTGCAGACGAATCAGCATGAGCGCTCAACTTTCAGAAAAAAATCCGGACGGCATGGTGCGCGTGGCGCAACTGACCAAGCAGGTTACCACCGGCGATTCCATATTGACCATTTTGAGCGATGTGAGTTTCAACATCGCTGCCGGCGAAGCCGTGGCCGTGGTCGGTGCTTCCGGGTCCGGCAAATCAACTCTGCTCGGTTTGCTCGCCGGGCTCGACACACCGACCTCGGGCAGCATCCATGTCGATGGCCAGGACTTGTTTGCGCTGGATGAAGACGGCCGCGCGGCATTGCGCGCGCGCCTGCTCGGTTTTGTATTCCAGTCCTTCAATCTGCTGCCGGCGATGACCGCGCTGGAAAACGTGATGCTGCCGCTGGAACTGGCCGGTGCGGCGAATGCCGCTGAATCCGCGCGCGAACTGCTGGGCCGCGTCGGCCTCGCGGCGCGGCTGAGCCATTATCCGAAACAACTCTCCGGCGGCGAACAGCAGCGCGTGGCGATTGCCCGCGCCTTTGTCACCAAACCGGCGCTGCTGCTGGCCGATGAACCCACCGGTAACCTCGACGCCGCCACCGGCGCCGAGATCATCAAGCTGATGTTTGAACTGAATCGCGAGCAGGGCGCCACTTTGATTTTGGTTACTCACGATGCCGAGCTGTCGCAACGCTGCGGCCGCGTATTGCAACTCGCCGGCGGAGTGCTGCAATAGTGGGTTGGATTGGTGAAATACGTCTCGCGCTCCGTTTGCTGGCGCGCGACTGGCGCGCCGGTGAACTGACGCTGCTGGCGGTGGCCGTTGTGGTCGCTGTGGCCAGTGTGACCACGGTGGGCTTTTTTACCGATCGTGTACACCAGGCACTGAATCGCCAGGCGAATCAGCTGCTGGGCGCCGACCTGGTGGTATCCGCGGACCGTCCGCTGGACGCGCAGTTCGCGAACGAAGCGACGCGCATGGGCCTGCAGGTGACGCACATGCTGCGTTTCCCGAGCATGGCCGCAGGAAATGGCCAGAACGTGCTGGCCGAGATCAAGGCGGTGACCACGGGTTATCCGCAGCGCGGTGAACTGCGCATCACCGACGTCCTGTACACGCCGGATCGCCGCGCGACGTCGATTCCGGCGCCGGGCACTGTCTGGGTCGACGAAAAACTCCTGACCCGTTTGCAGTTGAAGCCCGGTGATGCGGTGGAGGTCGGCATGAGCCGCCTGCCGGTGTCCGCAATCATCACCCAGGAACCGGACAGCGCCATCGGCTTCATCAATGCCGGGCCACGGGTGATGATGAATCAGGCTGATATTGCCGCCACGGGATTGGTGCAAGTTGGCAGCCGCGTGCGTTACCGCGTGCAGGTCGCAGGAACACCCTCGGCCGTCGATGCTTACCGGGCTTGGGTCGATGCACGGCTGCAGCCGGGGCAGCGTGTGGAAAGCATCCAGGATGCGCGTCCCGAAATCCGCTCGGCGCTGGACCGCGCGGAAAAATTCCTCAACCTCGCGGCTTTGTTCAGTGTTGTGCTGGCCGCAGTGGCGGTGGCCCTGGCTGCAAGGCGTTTTCTGCAGCGCCACCTCGATGCCTGTGCGGTGATGCGCTGCCATGGCGCGTCGCGGGGGCGGGTGGTGCGGCTGTACGTGGTCCAGTTCATCGCGCTGGGCCTGGTCGCCAGTGTCGCGGGCTGCATCGCCGGATTCCTCGCGCAACACGCCCTGGCCTTGTGGTTAGGCAGTTTGGTTACCGTCGAACTGCCGGGTGCAGGTCCGATGCCGGCAGTGCATGGTTTTGTCACCGGGCTGGCGCTGCTGCTGGGTTTCTCGCTGCCGCCGCTGCTGGCGCTGGGCAATGTGCCGCCGCTGCGCGTGTTGCGCCGGGACATCGGCGCACCCGGTGGCATGGGCTGGTTTGCCTATGTGCTGGGGGCAGCCGTCATCGCCGGACTGATCCTGTGGAAAGCCGGTGAGTTGCGTCTGGGCCTGCTGGTGTTCGGCGGATTCGCCGCCGCGATGCTGGTCGCCGGCCTGCTGGCCTGGGGCGTGATCATCGCGGTATCGCAGCTGCGCAGCACGGGGGTGTCCTGGCGTTTTGGCATCGCCAACCTGCGCCGGCGGCGTATGGCCAGTGTGCTGCAGGTCGCCGCCCTCGGCGTCGGCGTGATGGCCCTGCTGACCCTGACCATCATCCGCGGTGAACTGCTGCAGCTGTGGCAGGACAGCCTGCCGCCGGATGCGCCGAACCGTTTCATCGTCAATATCCAGAAAGACCAGATCCAGCCACTGCAGAAATTTTTCGCCGCGCAAAACATCGCCATGCCCGAACTGCATCCGATGGTGCGGGGACGGCTGACCAAGATCAATGAACGTCCGGTGTCATCCGCCGACTACAGCGATGATCGCGCGCGCCGCCTCGCCGACCGCGAGTTCAACCTGTCCTGGGCGACAAAAATGCAGAAAGACAATCTGCTGGTCGCCGGCAGTTTTTGGTCTGAAAAGCCGCAGCGCAGCGACCAGTTTTCGATGGAAGAGGGCATCGCGAAAACGCTGGGTATCAAGATCGGCGACGTGCTGACCTTTAATTCCGCCGGCAGCAGTTATGCCGCCGAAGTCACCAGTCTGCGCAAGGTCGACTGGGCTTCCTTCAACGTCAATTTTTTCCTGGTCGCGCCGCCGGGTTTGCTCGAGCAGCAGCCGGTCAGTTTTGTCAGCAGTTTTTACCTGCCGCCGGGCAATGTCGAATTGCTCAATGCGCTGGTCAAACAGTTTCCCAATTTCCTGCTGATCGATGTCGCGCAGGTGCTGAACCAGGTGCAGGCGATGATCACCCAGGTCTCGCGCGCGGTGCAGTTCGTATTTCTGTTCACGCTGCTCGCTGGGCTGGTAGTGCTGTATGCCGCGATTGCCAGTACCCAGGATGAACGACTGTACCAGGCCACGATCATGCGCACGCTGGGCGCTAGCCGTGCGCAACTGGCGCGGGCCAATATCGCCGAATTTGCGGTGATCGGCGCGCTGGCCGGATTGATCGCCGCCGCCGGCGCCAATGCCCTCGGTTACGCGCTGGCCAGCCGCATCATCAACGTGGGATATACCTTCAGCCTGACGGTATGGGTGGTGGGCATCGCCTGCAGCATTGTCGGTATCGCGGCCGCGGGTTATCTGGGTACCCGGCAAGTGCTGCGTATATCTCCGCTACGAGTCCTCCGCCAGTTGTCGTAAGCAGCGGTCGCCGGCGATATACTCCGGTGAACAGGTAAAAGCGCCGGCGATAGCCCATGACTGAATCCTCAACCATATATATCTTATTGATTTTATTGGTATTTTTGTGCATCGTCGTCGGCGTGATGATGATGCAAAGCCGTACCGTCGCGCTGACGGTGCGCAATCTGCAGCAGGCGCTGGAAGACAAACACCGCGCCATGCTCGGCGACCTGCATGAAGGCCTGACCCGCCAAGGGGATCGCCTCGGCACACAGGTCGCGGAGTCCAGCGACCGCCAGCGCCTCAGTGTCGCGGAAGAACTGAAACAGACGCGTGATGTGCTGCATGCGCTGCGCCTGACCCTGACCCAGGAAATGGGCAC
>CAMBCD010000296.1 GCA_945863085.1 Bordetella parapertussis | reverse complement strand
CGTTCGCGTTCGGCGGCGACGTCGATTTCCACTTTCAGCATCAGCTTGAAGTCGCCGACGATGGATACTGGCGCGTCTTCATCCGGCAGGGCGTTGACGACCATGACTTCTGAAAGACGCGCCAGGTACATCAAATAGGGCGTGATGGCGCGCAGCTCTGCAGCGTCGCCCTGGGCCAGCAAGGGCAGTTTCAGCCCCGGCGCCACGTTCATTTCACCGCGCAAGGTGCGGCAGGCCGACACCAGCTGTTTCAGCAGGACGATATGGTGTTCCGCCGCTTCGTCGATTTTTGCGGCTTCGGGCTGCGGATATTTCTGCAGCATGATGCTGGCACCGCTTTTGCCGGCGAGGGGTGCCACTTTCTGCCACAGTTCCTCGGTGATGAACGGAATCACCGGATGTGCCAGGCGCAGGATGGTTTCGAGCACACGCACCAGCGTGCGGCGGGTGCCGCGGTTTTGCGCGTCACTGCCGCCGGCCAGCTGCACCTTGGCGAATTCGAGGTACCAGTCGCAGTATTCGTCCCACACCAGCTCGTAAATGGTGCGCGCGAGATTATCGAAACGGTATTCGCCATAAGCCTGCCGTGCTTCGGCCTCGGCGCGCTGCAACCGGCTGATCAACCAGCGGTCTGCGGTCGACAGTTCCACCGGCGCATGGGCATCGAGCCCGGTATCCTTGCCTTCGCAGTTCATCAGCACGAAGCGCGTGGCATTCCACAGTTTGTTGCAGAAATTGCGGTAACCCTCGCAACGCTTCTGGTCAAACTTGATGTCGCGACCAAGGCTGGCCAGGCTGGCGAAGGTGAAACGCAGCGCGTCAGTACCGTATGCGGGTATGCCTTCAGGGAATTCGGCGCGGGTGCGTTTGGCGATGGATTCCGCCTGTTTCGGGTTCATAAGGCCGACTGTCCGTTTGGCGACCAGGGCGTCGAGGCCGATGCCGTCGATCAGGTCCAGCGGGTCCAGCGTGTTGCCCTTGGACTTGGACATTTTCTGGCCTTCGGCGTCGCGCACCAGGCCATGCACATACACGTGGTGGAAGGGCACCTTGCCGGTCATGTATTTGGTGATCATCACCATGCGCGCGACCCAGAAGAAAATGATGTCGAAGCCGGTGACCAGCACCGAAGACGGCAGGTAGAGGTCGAGCGCAGGGTTCGATTTCGCCGGCCACTCGGGGGTCCAGTCGAGTGTGGAGAAACACCACAGCTGCGAAGAGAACCAGGTATCGAGCACGTCGGGGTCCTGCGTGAGCGGTTTGCCGCCCGACTGGCGCAGCGCTTCGGCTTCGTCGTGTGCGACATAGATGTTGCCGGCGTCATCGTGCCAGGCCGGCACGCGATGGCCCCACCACAGCTGGCGCGAGATGCACCAGTCCTGGATGTTGTTGAGCCAGTGGTTGTAGGTGTTGATCCACTGTTCCGGGAACAGTTTGACTTCGCCGCTGGCCACGGCGTCGAGGCCGAGTTTGGCCAGCGGTTCCATCTTGACGAACCACTGGCTGGTCAGCATCGGTTCGATGACCACGCCGGTGCGGTCGCCGCGCGGCACCACCATGCGGTGCGGCTTCTCGGATTCGAGCAGGCCCTGGGCCTTGAGATCGGCGATGATCGCTTCGCGCGCAACGTAACGGTCGAGGCCGCGGTATTTTTCCGGGGCGCTGTCGTTGATCGCCGCGTCGAGCGTGAAGATGTTTATTTGCGGCAACTGGTGGCGCAGGCCGACCTGATAGTCGTTGAAGTCATGCGCCGGCGTGATTTTGACGCAGCCTGTGCCGAAGGCCCTGTCAACGTATTCATCGGCGATGACCGGGATGGTGCGACCGGTCAGCGGCAGCATCACCTGGCGGCCCACCAGCGCACGGTAACGTTCATCTTCGGGATGCACCGCAACGGCGGCATCACCGAGCAGGGTTTCCGGGCGTGTGGTGGCGACGGTCAGGTGGCCGCTGCCGTCGGCCAGCGGATAACGGATTTGCCACAACTTGCCGTCTTCTTCCTCAGACTGCACCTCGAGATCGGAAATCACCGTGTGCAGGACCGGGTCCCAGTTTGACAGGCGCACGCCGCGGTAGATCAGGCCGTCCTGGTAGAGTTTGACGAAAGTGTGGGTGACGAGTCTGGCCAGCGGCTCGTCCATGGTGAAACGTTCGCGCTCCCAGTCACAGGAGGCGCCTAAGCGGCGCATCTGGCGCGTGATCGTCGATCCGGACTGCTCCTTCCACTCCCAGACTTTTTTGATGAATTCGTCGCGCCCCAGCGCGTTGCGTGACTGGCCCTGTTGCTCCAGCTGGCGCGTGACCACCATTTCGGTGGCGATGCCGGCGTGGTCGGTGCCGGGCTGCCACAGCGTGTTGTCGCCGCTCATGCGGTGATAACGCGTCAGGCCATCCATGATGGTCTGGTTGAAGGCATGGCCCATGTGCAGCACGCCGGTGACGTTCGGCGGCGGCAGTTGTATGCAATAGGCCTTGGGGTTGGCTTGGTCGAGGCCGGCCTTGAAGTAACCGCTTTTTTCCCACAGCGGGTACCAGTGCGACTCGATGGTCGCCGGTTCAAAACTTTTCGGGAGTTCCATGTGTGGTGTTGCCGGAGGAGGCGGTGCGGAAGCGTCCGCGATTATACCGGAGGAGGATTGCGGCCCCTCTGTAGTGGGCGCCTGCAGTTGTTTGAGTTGCGACTGCAGGGTTTCGGCGACCGTGGTTCGTACCAATTCGGCGATACTGGATTGCAGTTCGCCAGTGACCCGCGACAAGGCCTGTTCCAGCGCGGCGCCGATTTCCGGCAGATAACGCTGCTCCACGACTTTCGCGATCTGGTCATTCAGGCCGCGTTTGACCCGGAGGTGGACTGCATGCTCGATATTCTGTGCCTGCACCCGCGACATTACCGGGCCGCCCTCGGTTGCACGCTGCTGCGATTCCGGCGGCGGCTCGGTGCGGGGCAGCACCTCGCCTTCAATGATGATGTCGGTCAGGATCGGAATGTCCGCGCCGGGATCGGCTGGGGCAGACGTGGCAGCAGGGCGATGCCGCTTCAGCAGGGCATCGGCCCGCCGCAGCACATCGTCGGCGCTGTCGTCTGGAGGGGGAGTATCGGCCATGGTTGCGCTGATGGTAACGGACTGGCGGTGTGGCGCTCAACCGGCGCCGGTTTTGCGGCTGCGCAGGCCTGCGATTTGCGTTATGCGGAGGAACCCGACAGGTCGTGGGTGCGGATGGCGTAACCGCGGTCACGATAGAATTTGTAGCGCTCGCGGGCCTGTGCGCGATCGGCGTCGTCGCTGCTGACGATTTCCGCGAGGCGCTGGTAGCGGCTGAAAAAGGCCGGCCATTCCGTGTGCAGGTTGATCAGCATTTCGTCATGCAGGTGTTTGTCGCCGGTACTGTCGATCAGTACCGGCGTTACGGCGGCCAGTTTGGAATCCGGCGCGCAATGCGGCAGGAAGCCGGTGGCCGGCACAGTCCACAGCAGCTGGTCGAGGCGCTTGGCAGTGTGTTGATCCGGGCAATAGAGGGTTACCCGCAGTCCGTGCTTGCGCGCCTTGGCAGCGAGCCGGCAGGCGGTATGCAGCCGGTCGCCGGCCTGGGTATAAAAATCGATCTGGGTCATCGGCTGCGCCATTGCCGCGTGGGCTTTAGCGTTTTTCCGCCCGGTTGATCAGGAACTGCGTCAGCAGCGGTACCGGGCGGCCGGTGGAGCCTTTTTCCTTGCCGGATTTCCACGCCGTGCCGGCGACGTCGAGGTGCGCCCAGTGATATTTTTTGGTGAAGCGCGACAGGAAACAGGCCGCGGTCACCGCGCCGGCGGGGCGGCCGCCGATGTTCGCGAAATCGGCGAAGTTGCTGTGCAGCTGTTCCTGGTATTCGTCGTGCAGCGGCAGATGCCAGGCACCGTCGCCGGCGGCATCACCGGCGGCCAGCACTTCGCGCGCTAGGGGGTCGTTGTTGGCGAACAGGCCGCTCACGACGTGGCCGAGCGCGATGACGCAGGCGCCGGTGAGGGTGGCGATGTCGATGACCGCCGCCGGCTGGTAACGCTCGGCATAAGTCAGCGCGTCGCAGAGGATCAGGCGGC
>CAMBCD010000295.1 GCA_945863085.1 Bordetella parapertussis | reverse complement strand
CCGCCGCTGATCTTGAGCAGGCTCGACGAGAAAAACGCGAGGTCAAGCAGGATGAAAAAGCCGGTGGCGGCGATGCACAGCGCGAGGTTGTAGCCCCAGACCTTGCGGATCACGAAAAACGTCAGGAAGGTGGTGACCAGCATGGTGCCGGTGACGGCGACGCCGTAGGCCGAGGCGAGGCTGGACGAGGAACCGAAGCCGAACACGGCCGCGAGTACGACCGCCAGCAGGATCCAGTTCACCGCCGGCATGTAAATCTGGCCCATTTCCCTGGCCGAAGTCTGCAGCACGCTCATGCGCGGCAAATAACCCAGTTGGATTGCCTGACGGGTCAGCGAGTAGGTGCCGGAGATCGTCGCCTGTGACGCGATGACCGTGGCTGCCGTGGCCAGCCCGACCATCGGATACAGCGCCCATTCCGGATACAGCAGGTAAAAGGGATTGCTGACGGCTGCCGGATTGACGATCAGCAGCGCACCCTGTCCGAGATAATTCAGCGCCAGCGCCGGAAACACCAGGCTGAACCACGCGATGCGGATGGCCTGTTTGCCGAAATGGCCCATGTCGGCATACAGCGCTTCGGCGCCAGTGAACGCCAGCAGCACCGCGCCGAGCACGATGAAAGAAGCAAGGCCATGCTGGGTCACAAAAGCGAAACCGTGCGCCGGATTCAAGGCCTGCAGGATGGCAGGGGCCTGCAGGATGCCGTGGATGCCGGCCACGCCGAGTGCCAGGAACCACAGGATGACGATGGGGCCGAACAGCAGGCCGACGCGCGCGGTACCGTAACGCTGGAATGAAAACAGCGCGATCAGCACGCCGGCGGAAATCGGCAACACATAGGGTTTGAAGGCGGTGGTGCCGATCTCCAGGCCTTCGACGGCGGAGAGCACCGAGATCGCGGGGGTCAGCACCGCGTCGCCGTAGAACAGTGCCGCGCCGGCAAGACCTGCGAACAGGATCGCGGCGTACTGGCGGGGATTATCTTTGCAGGCGGAGGAGGCCAGCGCCAGCAGCGCCATGATGCCGCCCTCACCCTTGTTGTGGGCGCGCATGATCAGCACCACGTATTTCAGCGACACCACCAGCATCAGCGCCCAGAAAATCGCCGAGATGCCGCCAATGATGGTTTCCGTTTCGAGGGGAATGCCGTGACCGGGAGAGAAGGTTTCCTTGACGGCGTAGAGCGGGCTGGTGCCGATGTCGCCGTAGACGATGCCGAGTGCGGCGAGGGTGAGTGCAGCGCGGGACTGTTTCAGACGCGGGTCGGTATCCATGCCGGCCTCCTTTCTTGTTGTTAAAGGAGAGCGCGGATTCTCATGCTGCGATGCACAAATATCAAGTGTGCAAGCACATGCTAACCTGCCAAAGGAGAGGCGTTATAAAAATACAAGTAAAATCAATGGGTTGTAGTGGTGCGCAAAAACAACACCGATGACAAGAACCGGGCTCCAGGTGGAAGATTCGAGTTCTGGAGGAACCCCTCGCGCAGTACTCAGCGCAATCCAGCGTTGATTTTCTCCAGCGCCGCCGAGCCCGGACACAGTTCTTTTGTGCCGAGCTGGTTCAGCGGGGTGTCCACGGTGCTGATGTACTGGTGGAGATCCGCGGCTTCGGATGCGATGTGCAGCAGCCCGGTGACGATTTCGCCGGCCGCCGCGCGTTCCTGCACATAGTTCATCGCCTTGATGCGGTCGGTCGGGTCGTAATCCGGTGCGAGTTTGCGCAGCTTGAGCAGCGAGCCGTCGTGCTGGGCGATGCTGATGACTTCGCCCGGCGCGTAGTCGGCGGTGATTTCGTCGCGGCTTTCGATGAAGTCGAGGCGGTTCACCGCGGCGTTGTGCTGGCGCACGTAATCGTAGGACTTGGTCGAACCTTCGTGGTTGTTGAAGGCGACGCAGGGCGAGATCACGTCGATGAATGACGGTCCCGGATGTTTGATCGCTGCCTTGATCAGCGGCACCAGCTGTTTTTTGTCGCCGGAGAAGGCGCGGGCGACGAAGGTGGCGCGCAGCAGCAGCGCCATGCCGACCAGATCCACCGGTTCGTCCGGGTTCAGCACGCCGCGTTTGGACTTGGAGCCCTTGGTGGCGGTGGCGGAGAACTGGCCCTTGGTCAGGCCGTATACGCCGTTGTTCTCGACGATGTACACCATGTTCACGCCGCGGCGGATGCAGTGTGCGAACTGGCCAAGGCCAATTGACGCCGAATCACCGTCGCCGGATACACCCAGGTACAGCAGGTCGCGGTTGGCGAGGTTGGCCCCCGTCAGCACCGAGGGCATACGACCGTGCACGCTGTTGAAGCCGTGTGAATTGCCGAGGAAATAGTCCGGGGTTTTCGACGAGCAGCCGATGCCCGAGAGTTTGGCGACGCGGTGCGGCTGGATGTCGAGTTCCCAGCAGGACTGGATGATCGCCGCGGATATTGAATCGTGGCCGCAGCCGGCGCAGAGCGTGGAAATCTTGCCCTCGTAATCGCGGCGGGTGTACCCGGCGGCGTTGGCGGCGAGCGAGGGATGGTGCAGTTTGGGTTTGGCGAGATAGGTCATCTTGAATCCTAGGCAACTGCTTTCTTGATCGGCACCACGCGGCGGGAGTCGGCATGCTGGGAAATCTGGTCGACGATGAAACGCGCGGTGATCGGCGTGCCGTCGTAATGCAGCAGTGAAATCAGCCGCGATGGGTTGATCTTGCCGTCGGTGACCATCAGGGTTTTGAGTTGTGCATCGCGGTTCTGCTCGATCACAAACACCCAGGGATGTGAGGCGACAAAATCGCTGAGTTCGTCGGCAAACGGGAAGCCGCGGATACGCAGTGCATTGACGTGGATGCCCTTCTCGGAAAGCGTGTCCAGCGCTTCCTGCATCGCAGGGCTGGTCGAGCCGTAGAAAATCGCGCCGAAGCGTGCCGGTTTTTCCGCCGGGTAAAGCAGCGGTTTCGGCACCAGTGATTTCGCCGTCTCGAACTTGCGCATCAGGCGCTGCATGTTGTCGACGTAATCGGGGCCGGCTTCGGAATACTGCGCATAACGGTTCTTGGTGGTGCCGCGGGTGAAATAACCACCGCGGGTCGGATGCGTGCCGGGGTAGGTGCGGAAAGGGATGCCGTCACCGTCGACGTCGAGGTAACGACCGAAGTCCGCACCGGCATCGAGCCGTTCGTAAGTCATCACCTTGCCGCGGTCGTATTCCTTGCTGTCGTCCCAGGTGTAAGGCCGGCACAGGCGGGTGTTCATGCCGATGTCGAGGTCGGTCATCACGAACACGGGGGTCTGCAGGCGTTCGGCGAGGTCGAAGGCCTGCGCGGTCAGCTCGAAACACTCGGTCGGGTCTTCCGGGAACAGCAGCACATGTTTGGTATCGCCGTGCGAAGCATAGGCACAGGCCAGCAGGTCGGACTGCTGGGTGCGCGTCGGCATGCCGGTGGACGGGCCGCCGCGCTGCACGTCGACCAGCACCACCGGGATTTCGGCGAAATAGGCGAGGCCGATGAATTCCGACATCAGCGAAATGCCCGGGCCCGATGTCGCCGGAAAAGACCGTGCGCCGTTCCAGCCGGCGCCGATGGCGATGCCGATGGAGGCCAGTTCGTCTTCACCCTGGATGATGGCGTATTTGTTTTTGCCGGACGCGGTGTCGGTGCGCATTTTCTTGCAGTAGGCAATGAAGGCTTCAGCGACCGAGGACGATGGCGTGATCGGATACCAGGCGCAGACCGAGGCGCCGCCATAAACGGCGCCCAGCGCGATGGCGCTGTTGCCGTCGGTGAAAATCCTGTCGCCGACATTGTCAGCGCGTTGCAGCCTGATGCCCAGCGGGCAGGGCAGGTGTTTCAGTGCGTAATCACGGCCGAGGTGCAGCGCCTTGACGTTGGATTGCAGCAGCGCTTCCTTGCCTTTGTACTGCTCGGTGAAGAGTTGTTCGATTTCCTTCGGATCCAGTTCCAGCAGGGCAGAAAGCGCGCCAACGTAAATGATGTTCTTGAACAGCTGGCGCTGGCGCGGATCGCTGTAAGTGGTGTTGCAGATTTCCGTCAGCGGCATGCCGATGGGCGTGACGTCATTGCGGAATTTGCTGGC
>CAMBCD010000294.1 GCA_945863085.1 Bordetella parapertussis | reverse complement strand
CGGTGCGCATCGACATCCGCCGCATCGGTTCGATCAAGAAGGGCGAGGAGGTCATCGGTTCCGAGACCCGCGCCAAGATCGTCAAGAACAAGGTAGCGCCGCCGTTCCGCCAGGCTGAATTCGACATTCTTTACGGCGAAGGCATTTCGCGCGAAGGCGAGATCATCGAACTCGGCGTGATCCACAACATCATCGAAAAATCCGGCGCCTGGTATTCCTACGGCAAAGACCGCATCGGCCAGGGCAAGGACAACACCCGCGAATACCTGAAGGAAAATCCGAAAATGGCCAACGAGATCGAAGCACGGATCCGTGCTGCGGTCGGTGTGTCCGGCGGCCCGGCGGTCACCGGCGAAGTCAAGAAGCCACCGCTGGAAGTCGTTGAATCGGATCCGGTTGCGCGGAAAAAAGCGTCCGGGCAGTAAGGCCGGTCGCATTGGGCCGGCTGCGGCAACATGCCGGCATCCGATCGTAAGGAACCCAGTAGTCTCAGGGCCAGAGCACTTAGGCACTTGGCGCGGCGCGAGTATACCCGTCACGAGTTGACGCTAAAGCTCGCGCCGCACGCTGAGTCGGAAGCTGAAATTGAGCAGGTCCTGGATGACTTTACGCAGCGCGGCTGGTTGTCGGAACAGCGCGCGGCAGAACAGATGGTGCATGCGCGACGCAGTCGTTACGGAATTGCCCGTATACGTCGCGACCTGGAAGCAAAAGGTGTCGCTGCCGAAGTAGTCAGCACCACGGTCGCGGCACTGAAGGGCGGTGAACTGGAAGCGGCGCGGGACGTGTGGCGCAGGAAATTCAAGGCACAGCCGGAAAGCGCGGCGGAGCGTGCGAAGCAGGCGCGGTTTTTACTGGGACGCGGATTCAGCAGCGAAGTCATCACCAGGTTATTGCGCGGTTTGACCAAAGATGAAGTCGCGGAATAAGCGGAAGAACAAGAGGGAGAACGGGATGATCAAAGAGTTGTTTAAAAACAAAGACTTGCTGGTATTCTGGACAGCAATGACCATCGCCGCCTGCGATCTGTTGTCGACCGGCTTTTTTGCAATTCAGGAAGTCGTTGCAGCACCGGCGCCCGTCGTCTCTGTTGCCGCTTCGCAAGCGGTTGCCGAAGACGCGGCAGCACAACGCTGGGCGGAACGTATGGCAGGCCTCAGCGCACGCTAGCGATAGACCGCCCGACCTAAGGGTTCGGCGCGAACTGCTGCAGTGCGGATGCAGCAGTAAAACTGGTTTAAAATCTGCGCCTTATCTGGTTCCCACCAGTAACCTTACCGGCGCATCCGCATGAAATCCGCAGAAATCCGCGACAAGTTCCTCCAGTACTTCGAATCCAAGGGCCACACCATCGTGGCCTCCAGCCCGCTGGTCCCCGGCAATGACCCGACGCTGCTGTTCACCAACTCCGGCATGGTGCAGTTCAAGGACGTGTTCCTCGGTCAGGAAACCCGTGCCTACAAGCGCGCGACGACTTCGCAGCGCAGCCTGCGCGCGGGGGGCAAACACAACGACCTCGAGAACGTCGGTTACACCGCCCGCCACCACACCTTTTTCGAGATGCTGGGTAATTTCTCCTTCGGTGATTATTTCAAGAAGGACGCCATCCATTACGCCTGGGAACTGCTGACGGGCGTTTACAAGCTGCCCAAGGACAAACTCTGGGTCACGGTCTACCAGACCGACGACGAGGCCTACGAGATATGGCAAAAAGATATCGGTGTGCCGAAAGAGCGCATCGTACGCATCGGCGACAAGCCGGGCGGCGGTTCGGATAACTTCTGGCAAATGGCCGATACCGGTCCCTGCGGCCCCTGCAGTGAAATCTTTTACGACCACGGTGACGATGTTGAAGGCGGTCCGCCCGGCTCCAAGGATGCCGATGGCGACCGTTACATCGAAATCTGGAACTTGGTGTTCATGCAGTTTGACCGCCAGAAAAACGGCGATGACTATGTGCTGAACCCGCTGCCCAAGCCTTCGGTGGATACCGGCATGGGCCTGGAGCGTATTGCCGCGGTGCTGCAGGGCGTGCACTCCAATTACGACATCGACCTGTTCCAGGCACTGATCAAGGCTGCCGCCCGCGAAACGGGTGCGAAGGACCTGAGCAACAATTCGCTGAAGGTGATTGCCGACCATATCCGCGCCTGCGCCTTCCTGATCGTCGACGGCGTGATTCCCGGCAACGAGGGCCGCGGTTACGTGCTGCGCCGGATCATCCGCCGTGCGATCCGTCACGGCTACAAGCTGGGCCAGACCAAGCCGTTTTTCCACAAGGTTGTCGCCGATCTTGCCAAGGTGATGGGCGCCGCCTATCCCGAGCTGGTCAAGGTGCAGGACCGGGTGACGCAGGTGCTGAAGCAGGAAGAAGAGCGTTTTGCTGAAACGCTGATAAACGGCATGAAGGTGCTGGAAGGCGCATTGACCCGCGAAGACAAGATGCTCGATGGCGAAACCGTGTTCCAGCTTTATGACACCTACGGTTTTCCCGTCGACCTCACCGCGGACATCGCACGTGAGCGCAATGTGCGCATGGATTACGCCGGCTTCGAAGCGGCGATGGACCAGCAGCGCGAACGTGCGCGCGCTGCGTCCAAGTTCCAGATGGGCACTGCCGTCGAATACAGCGGCGCCAAGACTGAATTCCGCGGCTATGACACGCTGGTCGTAGAGGATGCCAAGGTGATTGCGATTTACCGCGAAGGCACGGCGGTGCAGGCGATCAATCATGGCGAATCCGCCGTTGTGGTGCTCGACCGAACGCCGTTTTACGCCGAATCGGGTGGTCAGGTCGGCGATCGCGGTGAACTGGTGGCTTCGGGAGGCACTTTCATCGTGACCGACACACAAAAAGTCCAGACGGATGTGTTCGGCCATCACGGTGAACTGAAAACCGGGGCGCTGAAGGTTGGGGACAAGGTCGAGGCCCGCGTCGACATGGAGTTGCGCCGGCGCACGATGCGCAATCATTCGGTGACGCATCTCATGCACAAGGCTTTGCGGGACGTGCTTGGCCCGCATGTCCAGCAGAAAGGTTCCCTGGTTGATGCTGACAAGACGCGCTTTGACTTCTCCAACGACCGGCCGCTGACCGCGGACGAGATTCGCGAAGTGGAACTGCGCGTAAACGCCGAAATCATGCAGAACACGGCGACACGTGCGCGCATCCTGCCGATTGAGGAGGCGAAAAAGGCGGGGGCGACGATGCTGTTCGGTGAGAAATACGGCGACGAAGTGCGGGTGCTGGACATCGGCACGTCACGCGAATTTTGTGGCGGTACCCATGTTGAACGCACTGGAGACATCGGCGTGTTCAAGCTGTATTCGGAAGGTGGTGTTGCGGCCGGTGTGCGCCGTGTTGAGGCCACGACCGGGGGCAATGCGCTGGCGATGATCGACAGCCAGCTCGGTGAGTTCTACGAAGTCGCGCGGCAGCTGCGCGCCCAGCCCGGCGCCGGCAGCGTGAACAAGGCCGTGCAGAACCTGATCGACGAAAAAAAGGGACTGGAAAAGGAAATTTCCCGGCTGCGCTCGAAGCTGGCGTCGGGGCGGGGTGGTGACCTGTCGGCGCAGGCTGTGGACGTCAAAGGTGCCAAAATTCTGGCGGTTGCGATTGATGGCGTCGATGCGAAATCGCTGCGCGAAGCGATGGATCAGTTAAAGGACAAGCTGAAAAGCGCGGCCATCGTGCTGGCGGCGGTTGAAGGCGGCAAAGTGACGCTGATCGCCGGCGTAACCGCCGACCTCACCGGCAAGGTCAAGGCCGGTGAGCTGGTCAACCATGTCGCGCAGCAGGTGGGCGGCAAGGGCGGAGGCCGTGCCGACATGGCGCAGGCCGGCGGTACGGATCCTTCGAAACTGCCGGAAGCACTGGCCTCGGTGCAGGCCTGGGTCGGGCAGAAGCTTTAAGGAACGCATCAATGCCCGTCCATGGCTTCATGAAGATTGCTGTAGCAAGCCTGTTGCTCGCGCTGTTTGTCCCGGCAGCGCAGGCCCGGGGTGGCGAGATGATCGAAGCGACAACGGCCACCGGGGAGAAGGTGCGCCTGCTTCCGAACGGCCGCTGGGAATACGTGGATGTGCAGAAG
>CAMBCD010000293.1 GCA_945863085.1 Bordetella parapertussis | reverse complement strand
GACACCCCGGCGAGCTGCACCGCCCTGATCCAGGCCCTGCTCGATGCCGGCGTGCCGGGCGACGTGCTCGGCCTCGTCTACGGCGACCCGGCGGAGATCTCGTCCTACCTGATCCCGCACCCGGTGATCCGCAAGATCACCTTCACCGGTTCGACGCCGGTGGGCAAACAGCTCGCCGCGATGGCCGGGCAGCATATGAAGCGCGCGACCATGGAATTGGGTGGGCATGCACCGGTGATCATTTTTGATGATGCCGACATTGATCTGGCCGCGAAAACCATGACCTTCATGAAATACCGCAATGCCGGCCAGGTCTGCGTGTCGCCGACGCGCTTCCTGGTGCAGGAAGGGGTCTACCAGAAATTCGTCGATAAATTTGTCGAGGGCACCAAGGCGATCAAGGTCGGTGACGGCTTTGACAAGGACACCAAGATGGCGACCTTGGCCAATCCGCGCCGGCAGAGCGCGATGGTGGCCAATGTCGAGGACGCAAAAAAACGCGGCGGCAAGGTACAGACCGGCGGTTATCCGATCGGTGAAAAAGGCAATTTCTTCGAGCCGACTGTAGTTACCGAACTGTCGACGGATGCGATGGCGATGAACACCGAACCCTTTGGACCGATGGCGATCATCAATCCGTTCAAGACCTTTGATGATGCGGTGGCCGAGGCCAACCGACTGCCGTATGGTCTCGCGGCCTATGCCTGGACCAAATCGGCAAAAACCGCGAATGCGATTGCGGCACAGGTCGAGACCGGCATGATGACCATCAACCACCTCGGCTTTGCCCTGCCCGAGGTGCCCTTCGGCGGTGTCAAGGATTCGGGTTACGGCTCGGAAGGCGGCAGCGAAGCCATCGAGCCGTACCTGATCGGGAAATTCATCACACAGGCCGGACTGTAGCCGCCTGCGCGGATCAGGTGCGGCTGCGTCGGCGCCGTTCCGCGTTAGCCATGTGGCGCAGGCAGATGGCGATGGCCGGCGTGTTGATGGCAATATGAAAAGGCAGGCGGACACGACTCAGGAGCCATGCCCGTCGCAGGGCGGAATCTGCGCTTGGGTCGGTTTTCAGGGGTAAAGCAAGTTGCTGCATGATGGCAACCTCCTGTCGAATCCAGCGGGCCCATGCCGCGCTGCTTCTGCTGTATTTAACGGCGGTTATCGCCAGTTTTCTTGAGCAGGGCAGCGGGGAATTTTCCGCCTGATTCCGGGTTATGCGGCGAATGCCGGCCCGGAAACGGCCGGGACAGGAGGTTGTGCCGTGCGTTTGGGATCGCTCCGGAACTCTGGTCGGGACAACCCCCCGAACGTTGGTTGGAGGGTGGCCGCCGCCCGTCAGCATCAGGTACACCCGCAGGGGGGCGCGCACAACAGCAGACATCGGTGGCAGCAGCCGGAGCATCTGGGCCTTGGTTCGTGGGAGTGGCCCGATCCGGAGTTGCCGGAGCTGATATCAATTACGGCAGATGCAGGCAGACCTTGAAATTCTGTTTATCGGTCGCGTAGCATGATGACAGCCTCGTGATCTGGCTACGGGAGGACATCGAGATGCGGGATGTTACCGGTGCCCGAGCCTGAGATGTCGACCGCGCCGGAAGAATTGATCGCCGTCATCGGGGTCGCATGGCGAATTTCATCAAGCAGGCGGTGAGCAAGGGCGCGTTTTTCAGGCGGGTGCCGGGTGCGGCGGCCTTGCCGCCGCCCCGGTCTGCGATCCCCCCGTCTCCTCCTCCGAGGCCGGCCCGGCTGAAGAGGGTTCAGCCAGGCGCCGGTTCAGTTCCGCCAGCGCGGCCTTGTCGCTGGCGAAAAAATTTTCGCTGCCGATGATTGCGGTGAGCCCTGTGCGGTCGAGCACGTCGCGCACCTGCCGTTTCAGTTCACTGAAGGTCAGTGCCACGCCGTTTTTGCGAAAACGTTCGCTGAGGCTGCGCAGCACTTCAATGCCGGAGGCGTCGATGTCGTTGATGCCGCCGCTTTTGACCAGCACATAACGCAGGTCGGGATTGCCGCGTTCGAGCTGCACCAGGGCTTCCTCGAAATACGAGCCGGTGACGAAATGCAGCGAACCGTCAAAACGCACGGCACCGATGCAGGGATGCGGTGGCGGCAGGTTGAACAGCCGTGCGTCCAGCAGTTCCCCGTCGGGATGCAGGCCGAGCACGGCGACCCGTGGCCGCATCATCCGGTAGAGCAGCAGTCCCAGCGACAGCAGGATGCCGGTGATGATGCCGTTCTGGATGTACGGTGCGAAGGCCAGCGTGGCACCAAAGGTGATGATGCAGGCGAGGCCGTCGTCGCGGTTGGCGCGCCACGCGGTGCCGATCGCCCGGGGGTCGACCAGTCCCACCACGGCAACCATGATGATCGCGGCGAGTGCCGGTTTGGGCACGTGGTACAGCAGAGAGGTGAAAAACAGCATGGTCAGCAGCACGCCGAGTGCGGCGATGACCGCGGCCAGGCGGGTGCGCGCGCTGGTATTGAGCGCAGAGCGGGAGAAGGAGGCGCTGACCGGGATGGAGTGACTCAGCGCCGAGGCCACTTTGGCCAGTCCCTGAGCCACCAGTTCGCGGTTTTCGTCCCAGTGCTGGCGGGTCTTGATGGCGATGACCTTGGCCCTGGAGGTGGCTTCCATGAAACTGATCAGCGCCAGGACGAATCCGGCCGGCAGCAGCGCGAGTACAGTGGCCCAGTTGCCGGTGGGCAGCGAAAAGGACGGCATGCCGCTGGGTACCGCACCGACGATGTCTCCGCCCATGCCGGCGTAATCGATCTGCGCGCTGACGATGGTCAGCACGACCACGGTCAGCAGCACGCCGGGGAAACGCGGGGCATAATGTTTGAAGGTCATCAGCATGGCGATTGCCGTGATGCCGAAAGCCAGCGACACGCCGTGTGTGGCATTGAGGTGCGACAGTACCTGCCAGATGTCGGCGAGGAAATGTTCGGACTGGTTGACCGGGATGCCGAGCAGCGTCGGCAGTTGCGACAGGCCGATGATGAGGGCGGCGGCATTGATGAATCCCATCAGCACCGGGTGCGACAAAAAATTCAGCAGTACGCCGAGCCGCATCATGCCGAAGAGTATCTGGAACACGCCGGCAATCAGCGCCAGCAGCACGACATTGGCGATGAACCCTTCGCTGCCGTGCGCGGCGAGCGGTGCGACGCTGGCGGCGGTGAGTAGTGCGGTCAGCGCCGCCGGTCCGGTGGACAGTTGCGGCAATGAACCGATCATTGCCGCAACGATGGTCGGCAGGAAGGCGGCATACAGGCCGTAGTAGGCGGGCACGCCGGCCAACTGCGCGTAGGCCAGGGATTGCGGGATGGCGACCAGTGTGACCGTGAGTCCGGCGATCAGGTCGGCGTGGAAAGTCTGATGGCGGACATGCAACCAGCGTCCGGTTGCGACATTAAGGCGCGCGGCGGCGGATTCGCGGAATCCGGAAAACTCGCGGGAGAACCGCTCGAATGCGACGGTCAGGGCGGGGGGGATGAACGGTTGAGCCGTTTCGGCTGCGGGTTCCGCCCGCAGCGGCATTTCCGGGGCATCGAGGCGGCGGCGCAGTTCGTCGATGTTGCCGACATTAGCGTAAGCGAGGGCGTTGAGGCAACGTTGCAGCAGGACGGGCAGGGTGATCATGGCGTAGGGGTCGGATGGATACCTCTGTTGATGCAATACCCGGGCCATGCTTTTTAAGTAATTGATTTTAAACGATTATTTATGAATTTTCCCAATACAGACCCAGCTTGGCGATAGTTGCAATTTGCAACTATCCGTTGCGGGTGATGTTGGTTTCTCCAGTGATGGGCCTGAAATTCATGATGTTGCCAAACACAACATGGGTGCTGCAGAATGCAACATTCAGGGTGCCGGCAGCGCCCCGCCGCTGAAAGGGCTGCGATGTTTTTTTCCGCCGGCCAGCCGTCGCTGGGCCGCAAAATCACTCTCGGTTATTACGCCATTGCCTTGCTGATCACCGGCATGGCGGCGTTGACTTTTTTCGAACTCGCGTCGATAGAGAAAAAGGTGTCGCTGGGTGAACGCACCGCGGAACTCCTCGAAACCACGCTGGAGATCCGCCGTTTCGAGCGCAACTA
>CAMBCD010000292.1 GCA_945863085.1 Bordetella parapertussis | reverse complement strand
TATATTGTAAAAAATCATAACACATTGTTTTTAAATGATTTTTCAAATCACTAAAACACGTAACCCAGGGAAAAATGCCAGCGATTGGCGTTCCGCTCCGCGACTCCGTGCTGGGACCCATCATGCATGACCTGCGCAAAATCAATTCTTGCCGTGAAATTCACGCCATAACTCATCCGCATGCCAATCCCGGTGCTGTCCAAACTGACATGCGCCTGTTCCCCGGGTTGCGGGGCATTGCGACTGAGCCGCCCGGTGTCATAAAAAGCAAGGAACCGCACCTTCGCTTTCTCAAATCCCAGTCGCGCCCCCATCTCCGGCGTATAGACCTCCCAATTGGAGCGATACCCCTTATCGTTTGACGCATAACGCTCGTCAAATCCCCTGATGTTCTCGGCGCCACCCAGGCCGAACTGCTCGGGGGCAATGAGCAGATTCTTCGTATACTGGGCGTCAGCCTTGATGCGAAATTGCCATTCCTTCTGGAAACTGCCGGTATAAACACCGCCCAGGCGCCAAAGGCGGTATGTCGCCGGCGCATTCAGCCGTGAAGCATTGAAATCCCGATCGGTGCCGTCGTTGCCACCGGGAATATTCCGGGCAAAGTTGAAATAAAACCCGGCATCATGCCGGTCATTTCGCAACTGGCCACTGTAGGTCAGGCTGGCCGGGTGCACAGTGACGTCAGGGACAATATTGGAATTGCTGCCCAGAGGCGTAACCAGGTTCTGGTAAGCACGATAATCCAGCCCATAAACCAGGCGATGATCAAGATCGCCGAATTTTCTGAAATTCTGGTTGTAACGCAAAGCATAAATCGACCCCTGCCCGGAAACATTGAAAAGATTCTGCACAGTGCCGGAATCAGCGGTCGAATAGCCGGCCACCAGGTCAACGGAGTCCCCGATCGCATACAAGGGAATGCGATAACCCACCCCGAAGACCTCCACATCGTTTCTGTTCTGGGGAGAAGTGATGTACTGCATGGTCAACACATGGTCGCGATCAAACAGATTCGCGTGCTGGTATGCAAATGCTGTCCGGTATTTCCCGGTCTCCTCAGTACCGGTATTGTCGAAACCCACGCTATAACGGATCGGCGACACATCAGCCATGCGGATTACCGCATCCACTTCCCTTTCATTGGGCGCGGTTCTCAGCAGAACCGTACTCTGCTTGGCCGGGCTTTCGTTGACAACCTTGACGCTTGCCGCGATCTCCTGCGCCCTGGGCGTAGTGCCGGGAACAAGCGATGGCACGCTGCGGCGCGCATTGTCGGAGCTGAAGTGCTCGTTACCCTCGACCAGCACCCGCCTGATTCTGGGTTCGACCACCTGGAAGGTGACGCTTCCGCGGTCAAGCTCCTGTTCCGGCAAGGTAACGCGGACCCCGGAGTAACCTTTCTCCTGGTACAGCGCCTGCAACGCCTCCAGGGCGCGCTGCACATCGCCGAAGTCTTTCAGTTTTCCTGTATACGGTGCAAACAAGCGGTCGATGAGCGGTTGCGGCAACAAGGTGTTGCCTTCAAGCTGATAACCGCGGATTTCAAACCGGGGTTCCCCGCCATCGGCGCCGTCTGCGGCGCCGGCACCGGTCCACACGAGAGCCGCGAACAGGCAGATCATGGTATGGGTTGCCCGCATCAGATCCTTTCTCGCGCGATGTCCAGCGTCCTTGCGACCTGTGTTTCGGCTTGATTTTCGGACTGCTCCAAACCTGCGGATTATATCAAGCACTTGAATCATATTTCCGGGGTTGTAACGCATATCGCACCCCTCTCTGCAAACTGCTACATTCTTGCCTTTTCGCCAACCATCCCCATCTCCTGGAAACCATGACCTCTTCTTCTGCCTCCGCCACCCGGCACTGCCGGGTGCTGATCCTCGGTTCCGGCCCCGCCGGTTATTCAGCGGCCGTTTACGCCGCCCGCGCCAACCTGAAGCCGGTGCTGATCACCGGGCTCGCCCAGGGCGGTCAATTGATGACCACCACCGACGTCGACAACTGGCCCGCCGATGCCGACGGCGTGCAGGGTCCCGAACTGATGGAACGTTTCCAGAAACACGCCGAACGCTTCAACACCGAAATGATTTTCGACCACATCCACACGGTGCGGCTGAAAGACACCCCGATAACGCTGGTCGGCGACCAGGGCACGTACACCTGCGACGCACTGATCATCGCCACCGGCGCATCGGCAATGTACCTCGGCCTGCCCTCGGAAGAAAAATTCATGGGCAAAGGCGTGTCGGGCTGTGCCACCTGCGACGGATTTTTCTACAAAAACCAGGAAGTGTCGGTGATCGGCGGCGGCAACACCGCGGTCGAGGAAGCCCTGTACCTGACCAACATCGCCAAACACGTCACCATCGTGCATCGCCGCGACAAGTTCCGCGCCGAGGCCATTCTCGTCGACAAACTGAATGAACGCGTCGCTGCCGGCAAGGCCACCATTCTCTGGGATCACGTGCTGGATGAAGTGCTGGGCGACAACACCGGCGTCACCGGCATGCGCATCAAACACGCCAAGACCGGCGTGACCACCGAAAAACAGCTGCAAGGGGTGTTCATCGCGATCGGCCACAAGCCGAATACCGACATTTTCGAAGGCCAGCTCGAAATGCAGAACGGCTACATCGTCACCCACAGCGGGCTGAAGGGTAACGCCACCGCCACCAGCATTCCCGGCGTATTCGCCGCCGGCGACGTGCAGGATCATGTCTACCGGCAGGCAGTGACCAGCGCCGGCACCGGCTGCATGGCGGCACTCGACGCGCAGAAATATCTTGAGAGCAAGGGCCTGGTCTGATCCAGGCCTGAATCGAACCGGCCGCGCGGATACGCCATGAAAAAGGCCAGACCGCGCGGCCCCGTCCAGCCACCGCAGGATAAATCGGCGCAGGAACTGCTGCGGGCAGCCCTGGCCGATGTCACGCCACTGCCGCCGGCCAACCGCGCCAAGCTGGCCCGGCCGCGCCCTCACCCGATTGCCGCACAACGGCAGCTTGATGAAGTCGCGGTGCTGCGCGATACGCTCAGCGACGCCCCCGCCTGGGAGCAGGGCCTGGAAAACGGCGATGAACTGCTGTTCCTGCGCAACGGCCTGTCAGCACAACACCTGAAAAAACTGCGCCGCGGCCACTGGGTGGTCCAGGACCACCTCGATCTGCACGGCCTCACCGTTCCCGAAGCACGGATCCTGACTGCGGAATTTCTGGCGCATTGCCTGCGCGAAGGACTGCGCTGCGTGCGTATCGTGCACGGCAAAGGCCTGGGTTCACCCAACCGAGAACCGGTACTGAAGAAAAAAGTATCGGGCTGGCTGGCCCAGCGTGACGAAGTGCTGGCCTACTGCCAGGCGCCGCAGGCCGATGGCGGCGGCGGCGCGGTGCTGGTCCTGCTTCGGGGCAGCCGCACCAGCACCTGAAAAACAGCCGCCTAGATGGCGGCTTCGTCGGTCTCGCCGGTACGAATACGAATGACTTGGGAGACGTCGCTGACAAAAATCTTGCCATCGCCAATCTTGCCGGTACGTGCCGCCTTGACCACGGCATCAATCGACGCCTCCAGCAGCTTGTCCGGAACCACGAACTCGACTTTGACCTTGGGCAGGAAATCGACGACATATTCCGCGCCACGGTAAAGCTCGGTATGCCCCTTCTGCCGGCCGAATCCCTTGACCTCCGTCACGGTCAGCCCGCTGACGCCTATTTCCGACAGGGCTTCCCGTACTTCATCCAGCTTGAAGGGCTTGAATATTGCCTCGATTTTTTTCATGGGGTCTCCGGCTGTTTACCGTGGATTATTTCGGAAAAGAATAACACAAGGTTATCTTCCCTGACTCTCTGCCCTGAATCAGTGGCGAAACTTGTTGGTAATCGGATAACGCCAGTCCTTGCCGAAGCCGCGGCTGGTGATGCGGATGCCGACCGGCGACTGGCGGCGCTTGTATTCGCTGATCCGGATCAGCTTCACCACCCGGTCCACATCCGCCGGCGCATGGCCCATGGCGACGATTTCCTGGGGACTGCGGTAGTGCTCGACATAGGCCTCCATGATCGCGTCGAGCACGTCGTACGGCGGCAGGCTGTCCTGGTCCTTCTGGTCGGG
>CAMBCD010000291.1 GCA_945863085.1 Bordetella parapertussis | reverse complement strand
GGAATTCATCGCCCGCGAACATGATGCCGGACGTTTGAAGTTAAAACTCCAGGCCCTGCCGCAGGTGAAAGCCTTGCTGCACGGCCATTGCCATCAGAAAGCCTTTGCGGTGATGCCGGCGGTGCACAAGGCGCTGGCATTGGTGCCGGATCTGAAAGTCGAGCTGATCGAATCCAGCTGCTGCGGCATGGCCGGCAGTTTCGGTTACGAGGCAAAACACTACGACACCTCGATGCGCATGGCGGAACTATCCCTCTTGCCCAAGGTGCGCGAGGCCGGAGAACACACGCTGATCGTCGCCGACGGCACCAGCTGCCGGCACCAGATCCACGACGGTGCGGCGCGCGAGGCGGTGCATGTCGCGCGCGTGCTGGCGGCTGCACTGGCCTGATGCGGGCATGGCGCAGGCCGCGGTAGTCGTGCCCGCGATATCCCCTGCAGGTCCGCTGCTGGAGGTAGACAATCTGCAGGTGCAGTTCGCCACGCCGCGCGGCGTGGTGCGCGCGGTGCAGGGTGTTTCCTGGCAGGTCAGTGCCGGTGAAACACTGGCACTGGTCGGCGAATCCGGCTGCGGCAAATCGGTGTCGGCACTGGCGGTGATGCGATTGCTCGCGGACAGCGCGCAGGTCAGCGGGCGCATCCTGTTCGACGGGCGCGATCTGCTGGCGCTGCCCGATGCGGAGATGCGCAAGATCCGCGGCCGCGACATCGCGATGGTGTTCCAGGACCCGATGAGTTCGCTGAACCCGGTGCTGGACATCGGCTACCAGATGGCCGAACCGCTGCGCATCCACCTCGGCATGAACGCAGACGCTGCGCGAGAGCGTTCCATCGAATTGCTGCAGCGCGTGGGCATCCCCGATGCGGCGCGGCGGCTCGGACAATATCCGCACCAGTTCTCCGGCGGCATGCGCCAGCGCGTGATGATCGCCATCGCGCTGGCCTGCAATCCGCGGCTGATCATCGCCGATGAACCGACTACTGCTCTTGATGTGACCATACAGGCGCAGATCCTCGGCCTGATGCAGGAGTTGTCGCGTGAGCTGGGTATCGCGCTGGTGATCATTACCCACAATCTTGGCGTCGTTGCGCGTTATGCCGATCGCGTCAGTGTGATGTATGCGGCGCGTATGGCGGAGCAGGCGGCTGCAACGGCATTGTTTGCCCAACCCTTGCATCCCTACACCGCCGGCCTGTTGCGTTCGGTGCCGCGGCTCGACCGGCCGCGCGGTGCGCGACTGGAAACCATAGACGGTGCGCCACCCGATTTACTCGATCCGCCCCCCGGTTGTCGCTTTGCGCCGCGCTGTGCTTGGCGTGTCGATGCCTGTGTGCAGGCGCTGCCGGAGCTGCTGGAAGTCGCACCGCAGCGCTGGTCGGCCTGCCTGCGCGCACCGGAAATACTGCAGCAGGTGGCGGCAAATGCATCATCCAGCGTGGCGGGCGTTACCAAAACACTGGATCACGCAGTACCGCTGTTGCAGGTGCGCGGGCTGAAAACGTATTTTGATATTGGCAGCGACCGGCCGCCGCTGCGCGCGGTCGATGACCTGTCTTTCGACATTGTTCGTGGTGAAACCCTGGGCCTGGTCGGTGAATCGGGCTGCGGCAAAAGCACCGTCGGCCGCAGCTTGCTGCGGCTGGAGCAGGCCACGGCCGGACAAATTCTGTTCGATGGCACCGAAGTGACGCAGGCGACAGGCGAGACCTTGCAGCGTTACCGCCGCCAGGTGCAGGTGATTTTTCAGGATCCGTACAGCTCGCTGAATCCGCGCATGACCATCGGCCAGATCATTGCCGAGCCGCTGCTGGTCTACAAACTGCAACCGGATGCGAACGCGGCTCAAGCGCGGGTGCGCGAGTTGCTGCAACAGGTCGGCCTGTTCGATTACATGGCCGAGCGGTACCCGCACCAGTTGTCGGGCGGGCAACGCCAGCGCGTGGGCATCGCGCGGGCACTGGCACTGGAACCGTCCTTCATCATCTGTGACGAGCCGGTGTCGGCGCTGGATGTGTCGATCCAGGCGCAGATCATCAATCTGCTGGAAGACCTGCAAAGCCAACTGGGCCTGACTTACCTGTTCATTGCCCACGACCTCGCGGTGGTGCGGCACATCGCTGATCGCGTGATGGTGATGTACCTGGGCAAGGTCATGGAAATCGCCGACCGCGATGCTTTGTACGCCGAGCCGCTGCATCCGTATACGCAGCTGCTGCTGGCGGCAGTGCCGATTCCGGATCCGGCGCTTGAGGCGCAGCGGCTGCGGTCGGTGCCTGCTGGTGAGGTGCCCGGCGCGCCGGTCACGTCGTCAGGCTGCGTATTTCAGGCGCGTTGTCCGCGGGTGACGGCGGAGTGCGGGGAGAGTGTGCCGCCGCTGCGGGAAATCAGGCCGGGGCATTACGCGGCGTGCTTTAAGCTGTAGGGACCGGTGAGCGGAGCAGGTCAGAGACTTTGCGCTGATCGGGGATGTCGAGTCCAGCCGTTATAATCTGCGGGATAGACGGGTCGTCGCTCATAGAATAAATATCAATAAAAACAAATAGTTAAAGTATATTTTTAGTCGATGTCATGCTGGGCCGACCTCAATCGGTTGACTCGTTGACAAGCAGACCAGACCAGGCCAGACTATGCGAAGTCAACGGAATCATCAATCATGCCTATCACCAATATCTCGGAAGCGAAAAGCAGCCTTTCCGCGCTGATTGCGCAGGTGGAGAAGGGGCATAAAGTCATCATCGGCAAGGCGGGCAAACCGGTTGCCATGCTCGTTCCTTATCGCGTCGATACGTCGCCGCGCAAACTCGGCGGAACGTGGGCCGGCAAGGTCAAAATGGCGGACGATTTCGATACCCTGCCGTCCGCATTGGCCGAGGCGTTTTACGGAAAGTCGGCGCCGTGAATTTATTGCTGGATACCCATACCCTCATCTGGGTGCTTGAGGATCATCCGGCCCTGGCCGCCGCCGCCCGCGAGGCCATTATCGACGGCAATAACACCGTCTTCGTCAGCGCGGTTTCGGTATGGGAAATCTCCATCAAAAAAGCGCTGGGCAAACTTGAAGCGCCCGACACGCTGCTCGAAGAAATTGAACGTCATCGGTTCACGCCGCTGGACATCGCCCTGGAACATGGCGATCGGGCCGGTAAATTACCGCCGATACACCTCGACCCATTCGACCGCATGCTGATTGCGCAGGCCCAATCGGAACAACTTACGCTGGTGACGCGCGACGCCGAAATTCAGAAGTATCCCGTGCATTGCCTGATGGCGTAGCTGGAGCGGCGTAATAACCAACAGGAACGGAAGTGTGACTTTTAACCGGATGGGTTTCTTTTCTTCGCATGACCCAAAAAGAAATCCACTCCGGTAACTTTGGGTCTATAAAACTAGTTAGGCATTTCACACGGAGGTCATGTAATCGTGATGGAAGAAATTAGAAAAGCTGTTCATGATGCGGCACTTGGAAACCAGAAGATTGCAATGTTTCATTTCCAGGTACTAAAGAACGCTGTGGCACTGGAGGATGTCGATCCTGCTGCGTTTTGTAGGGACATAAACGTCCCTGCAACCTATAAAACAGAATTCCGAAAAATGCTTAGCCTATTCCACAAAATTGGATTAAGTCGAAAAGCTGTCTAGCTGGGGTCAACGGAGCAATCAGAAACTATTTCAGTATGCTGCCCATGATGCCGGGTGGTGCTGATATAAAAAAGAGACTGACTGATGCCACAGCCTTGAAAAGCGAAGACTTCGAGTATCGCTGGTCTGCGGACTAAATGGCTAACCCATCATTCAACATGGACCGGCGCGATAGAAACCGCGCCAGCCAGTTAATTCCGGTGCCAAAAGGTACCGGAGTCGTTTTCTTTTTCATCACCATCCCCGCGCTCTAATTTTGTCGCCAGGGTTTCTGGATTCCGGCTTTCCCCCCAAGGGGACTTCCTTCGGGGCGCGCTGGAATGCCGGCATGCGTTGTGCCCTCAGGCTTCGCGCGTATAGCGTCGCACCTTCGCTTCATCCACACGAATCCCCAA
This sequence comes from Bordetella parapertussis, assembly GCA_945863085.1. The sequence continues at coordinate 80 of CAMBCD010000291.1, read as the reverse complement.
CCCCGGCCCGGTAGGCACGTTGATAAAACCGCCATCCAGCGCAATGGGTTCGGCCACCAAATCGTCAGACAGGTAAGGGC
>CAMBCD010000290.1 GCA_945863085.1 Bordetella parapertussis | reverse complement strand
GCCGAACAGGTCACGCAGGTACGGGTAGGTGGTGGTCATGTAGTAGAAACACACGCCCAGTCCTACCAGCATCCCGGCGATGGCGCCGGCCTTGTTGGCGCGCTTCCAGAACACGCCCAGCACCAGCGCGGGGAAGAACGACGACGCCGCCAGCGAGAACGCCGCACCGACCAGGAACAGGATGCTCCCCGGCTTGGTCGAGGCAGTGAACGCAGCAATCAACGCGACGACGAGCAGCAGGACTTTCGACACCGTGACACGACGCGAGGTCGTGGCGGCGGGGTCGATCATCTTGTAGTAGACGTCGTGCGACAGCGCGTTGGCGATGGTCAGCAGCAGGCCGTCCGCGGTGGACAGCGCCGCAGCCAGGCCGCCGGCAGCAACCAAGCCTGATACCACGTAGGGCAGGCCGGCGATTTCCGGCGTCATCAGCACGATCAGGTCACCGCCGATGACGATTTCCGCCAGCTGCACGATGCCGTCCTTGTTGACGTCGGTAATGCTGAGCAGTGTTGCATCCACCGTCTGCCACGCCGCCGCCCATGCCGGTAGTGATGCGAACTGGCTGCCGACCAGATTCGAATACACCTCGAACTTGGCCAGCACCGCGAGGCAGGGTGCGGTGAAGTAAAGCAGGAAGATGAAGAACAGCGACCAGAACACCGAACGCCGGGCTTCAACCACGCTGGGCGTGGTGTAGTAACGCATCAGGATGTGCGGCAATGCAGCGGTGCCGAACATCATGCAGAACACGATGCCGAGGAAGTTGAGACGGGCCGTATCGCGTGCCGCTTCATCTTTGCCGGGGTAGGGGTCCGCATGTTTGCGAGGTGGTGCGGCACGTGCGGCGCCGCCTTTGTCCTTGGTCCACTGCGCTTTTGCGGCGTCGACATCCTTGGCATAACCTGCCAGTGCCTTTTCGGCGGCAGCGACCTGGTCGGCCGGTGCATTGGCTGCTTTCAGGTTGTTGACGTTCTGTTCAAGCTTGGCCTTGTTGTCGGCGAATGCCTTGGCCGGATCCTTCAGTGCGGCATTGGCCGCGTCGGCGCGATCCTTGAAGATTTTGCGGACTTCCTGCTCTTTGGGATCGGCAGTGAGTTTTTTCTCAAGCTCCGTGACCTTCGCCAACACCTGGCCATAAGCCACCTGCGGTATCGGGACGCCGGTATGTTTCATGCCCAGCCAGACGACGGGGGTCAGGTAGGCAATGATCAGGATGATGTACTGCGCAACCTGGGTCCAGGTGACGGCGCGCATGCCGCCGAGGAAGGAGCACACCAGGATGCCACCGAGACCGACGAACACCCCGACAGCGAATTCCAGCCCGGTGAAACGCGCCGTGATGATGCCGACGCCGTAGATCTGCGCCACGACATAGACGAAGGAGCAGAGGATGGCTGCGAACACGCCGATCGAACGCGCGATGTTGCCGCCATAACGCGCGCCGAGGAAGTCCGGAATCGTGAACTGGCCGAATTTGCGCAGGTAGGGCGCGAGGAACAGCGCCACCAGCACATAACCGCCGGTCCAGCCCATGACAAAGGCGAGGCCGTCGAAGCCGGCGAGGTACAGCGTGCCGGCCATGCCGATGAATGAGGCTGCGCTCATCCAGTCGGCGCCGGTCGCCATGCCGTTGAAGAACGCTGGCACGCGCCGTCCGGCGACGTAGTACTCCGATACCTCCACGGTGCGGCTCATCACGCCGATCATCGCGTAGAGGCCGATGGTGGCGACGAGGAAGGTGTAACCGATGTATTTCCGCGGCAGCCCCATCTGCTCGGCGATTGCGAGCAGGATGATGAAGGCGAGGAACCCGCCGGTGTACAGGGCGTAGTATTTCTTGAGCTGCTGCGTGAAACCTTTCTGACTGAAGGCGGCCTGGCTCATTTGATGTCCTCCTCTTGTACGCCGTATTCATGGTCAAGCTTGTTCATGTACCAGGCGTAGAAACCGATGATCAGCACATAGATCACCAGCGAACCCTGCGCGGACATGTAAAAGCCCAGCGGGAAGCCGAGGAAACTGATGTTATTCAGGTCGCGGGCAAACCAGCCTTCGACAAAAGTGGCAAGAAACCAGATCGTCATCAGTATTGCCGTGACCACCAGATTCTTGCGCCAGTATTCCTGGTGCTTGTCGGAAAGTTCCATGCAGCCCTCCTTTGGTTGAAAATCAGCGGGGGAGTCCCGGATGACTGATGTGAATACGTCAGGCTCCGGCTTTTTTGTGACTTTTCCCCTCAGGCATCGTATTCAAAAATACTTACAAAATCCTGAACCTTGCCTCTACAATGAAGTGCCGCGGCGCAACATGAATTTGTGCGGATAAATATAATAAAAGTATTTAAAAACAATAACTTAAAGTTAAACCGGGAGTGAGGGCGGAATGCGCATACTGATCAGCGAAGACGATGCCGCGCTGGCCGAAGCCCTGCGCTTTGCGTTGACGCAGGCGGGGTTTGCGGTTGATTGGGTGGATAACGGCCTTGCTGCCGACGAAGCGCTGAAGATCGCCGGGTTCGGCCTGCTGATCCTCGATCTGGGCTTGCCCAAACTCGACGGCCTGGAAGTACTGCGCCGCCTGCGCCGCCGCAATGATGCGCTGCCGGTGCTGATCCTGTCAGGACGGGAACAACCGGAAGAAAAAGTGGCGGGGCTGGACCTCGGTGCCGATGATTACCTCGTCAAACCGTTCAGCCTGAATGAACTGCAGGCGCGGGTACGTGCGTTGCTGCGGCGCGGCCACGGTACGGCGGCGCCGATTCTGACCTACCGCGACCTCAGTTTTGATCCGGTGGCCCGCACCGCGACCATCCGTGGCCATGCCCTGTCGCTGTCCGTGCATGAACTGAGCGTGCTGGAAGTGCTGATGCGGCGCTTCGGCCGCGTGGTCAGCAAGGAGCATCTGGTCGAACAGATTTACAACTATGATCAGGAAGTCAGCCAGAACGCCATTGAAGTGTACGTGCACAGGCTGCGCAAGAAAATCGGCGATACCGGGGTGATGGTCAGGACGCTGTATGGCAGGGGTTATGTGCTTGATTATGTCGAGCACTAGAACAACATGGCGTAAAAGGCCGGAAAAAAGCAGTGCTTACACTTACATAGTCCTTGTTGCAGCGCACGGCATCAAGGCTATCCGGATTTTTCAGCAGCAGGCGATCCCCGGTGACGTTCGTGCCATGGAACTGCCGAACTGCCGCCGTCCTGCAGTAAAAAGCCCCGCACGCAGCGGGGCTTGCAGACGGGCGGCTCAGCCGGCTCAGAATTTCCTGCCCCAGGCGATGCCCAGCGAGTTTTGCGACATCTCGATAGTCTCGGTGCCGCCGACCGGGAAATACGGGTTGGTCGCAGGGCCGGATACCGATTTCTTGAACGCATGCATGTAGGCCATGGTGATTTCGGAGCCGCCTTCCAGGGCGTAGGTGAAGCCCGCAGTCACGTGATCCTGCACGACACCCGGCGCAAGAATGTTGAACGTGACGTCACGCGACTGGATCGGATTGTCGCTGTGGTTGTAGCCCGCACGCAGCAGCATGCGGCTGCTGTAGGCATACTCGACGCCGAGCTTGATCACATTGATGTCATCCCAGCCAAAACCGATACTCGCGCTGCTCGCGCCCAGGCAGGCGGCGCCGGGACAGGGCGTTTGGTTGCTGCGATTGCCGACTGAATTAACTTTGCTGTAATTGATACGCTGGTAATCCGCAGCAATTGTCATTGCCGGCGTCGCTTTGAATGCGATGCCGAAATTGTAGTTCTCGGGGATATCGAAACCGCCTTGCTCGGCGAACAGGCCGCGGTATTTGTCGAACTCGTCCATCTTGATTTTCGACGAATAGGCCGCGCCCAAACTCACCGTATCGGTCAGCCTGCCCAGCCAGCCTACGCGTACACCCCAACCCCATGCGCTGTCGTAGCCCTTGTTGGTCAGATTGGCCGGATCGGAGGAAATCGCCCCGAACGGTTGCAGGCCGTAGGCCTTGAAGCGCTGATAGGCGATCAGCGGCGACACCCCGATGGAGTGTTGTGGATTGACCTTGTAGGCCGCAGTGGGTGCAAAGATCAGTTGTGAGAGGTCCACGCCGAGGTTGCCGGAACCGCACAGCAGATTGGCCGGAGCGCCGCCGCC
>CAMBCD010000289.1 GCA_945863085.1 Bordetella parapertussis | reverse complement strand
GGGCAGGCCCACTGACAATCGACGACTTTATGGAAGTAATCGGGGTGCGCAATATCAGTCGGTTTCAAAAAACACTCCTGCCTGCTGTTGGCTACATGTTCTTGTTTTTATTTGGCTATTCACACTTCCGGGTAGCGTGACCAAAAGTGTCGGAAATACTACCCTCTTGCCGGGGGGAATGAAAGACGAAAGCCGTGGGTGCGCAATATGCAAAGGGGGTTGCTATGGACATACAAGGCCTGCCGGGAGGGGTGGGTCAGCGCGGGCAGTGCGTATAGCCAAAGAACTCTATAAATATTTGATTTTATTGATATTTATTTAATGCGGAGTATGCGAGTGCTTCAATCCGCCTTGTGATGCGGATAAATCAAAAAAGCAAAAAACGAAATCAGTCCGCCAAAGATCAGCAGCGTGATGGCCATTGCCTTGAACGATGCACCGCCGAAACCGGCCTGCAGCATGTTGTAGAGACTTGCGACCGGTGCGGGGAAGAAGGGGAACCAGCTGCCGTAGACCAGGTGCCAGGCACCGATGGCCAGTGCGTAGAGACCGGTGATGCCGATGGCGGCGCTGATCAGGAACTGCATGCTTATGTTGCGTTATTTTTTCGGCATGTACAGATCGGTAATCGACCCTTCCGCGATTTCCGCGGCAAAGAACAAGGTCTCCGACAATGTCGGGTGCGGATGGATGGTCAGGCTGAGGTCGGTGGCGTCGGCGCCCATTTCCAGCGCCAGCACCGCTTCGGCAATCAGCTCGCCGGCATTGACGCCGACGATCGCGGCGCCGAGTACGCGCCGCGACTGTTTGTCGAGCAGCAGCTTGGTCATGCCGTCTTCGCGGCCTGTGGCCAGTGCGCGTCCGCTGGCGGCCCAGGGGAAGGAAGCCTTCTCGTATTCGATGCCCTGCGCCTGGGCCTGGGTTTCGGTCAGACCCATCCACGCGATCTCGGGATCGGTGTAAGCGACGGAAGGAATCGTGCGCGCATCGAAGAAGGTCTTGTGGCCGGCGATGACTTCGGCGGCGATCTTGGCTTCGTGCGTGGCCTTGTGCGCGAGCATGGGTTCGCCGCAGACATCACCGATGGCATAGATGTGCGGGACGTTGGTGCGCTGCTGCTTGTCGACGGGGATGTAGCCGCGTTCATTGATGGTGACGCCTGCCGCTTCGGCCTTGATCTCGCGGCCATTGGGGCGGCGGCCGACGGCCATCAATGCGGCGTCAAAAGTGTCTGTCGTAATTCCGTCCGGCCCCTCAAACGTAACCTTGAGTCCGGCCTTCTGCGCTTCGATTTTTGCAACCTTGGTTTTGAGCAGGATTTTTTCGTAGCGTTTCTCGATGCGTTTGGATAACACGCGCACGATGTCCTTGTCCGCCCCCGGGATCAGCGCGTCCATCAGTTCGACGACGGTGATCTTGCTGCCCAGCGCGTCGTACACCGTGGCCATTTCGAGGCCGATGATGCCGCCGCCGATGACCAGCAGGCGTTTCGGCACTGCGGCGAGTTTCAGCGCGCCGGTGGAATCGATGATGCGCGGATCGTCATAGGGAAAACCGGGGATGCGCGCCACCGAGGAACCGGCGGCGATGATGCAGCTCTCGAAAGCGACGGTTTTGACGCCGTCCGCGGTTTCAACGCGGAGGGTGTTCGCCGATGCAAATTCACCGCGGCCGGTGATCACCTGCACCTTGCGCTGCTTGGCCATGCCGCCGAGGCCCTTGGTCAGCTTGCCGAGTACGCCGTCTTTCCAGTTGCGCAGCTTGTCGATGTCGATGACGGGTTTGCCGAAGGAAATGCCAGCATGCGCCGCTTCATCGGCTTCGGTGATGACCTTGGCCATGTGTAGCAGCGCTTTTGACGGAATGCAGCCGACGTTCAGACACACGCCGCCCAGCGTTGGATAACGTTCGATCAATACGACTTTTTTGCCGAGGTCGGCGGCGCGGAAGGCCGCGGTATAACCGCCGGGGCCGGCGCCGAGGACCACGACTTCAGCATGGAAATCGGCCTTGATGGCGGAGATATCGCTTTTGGGTGCGGCGGCTGCCGCGGAGGCAGGCGCAGGCGCTGGTTTTGCTGCAGCAGCTGCGGCTACCGGAGCAGGGGCCGCTGCTGCCGGTTTTGCTGCCGGTACTGCAGCCGCGCCCTTAGTTTGCTCCGATGCTTCTTCCAGCGTCAGGATCAGCGTGCCTTTGGATACCTTGTCGCCGGGTTTCAGGCTCAGCGCCTTGACCACACCCGCGGACGGTGCGGGGATGTCCATCGTCGCCTTGTCGGATTCCAGCGTGACCAGCGGATCTTCCTTGCTCACGGTGTCACCGGGTTTGACCAGCACTTCGATCACCGGAATGTTTTTGTAGTCCCCGATATCCGGAACCTTGACCTCGACGAGTTTGCTCATGGGATTCTTAAATAATTGTTTAAAATCAAATACTTATGTAATACAGCGGGAGACGGGCGGTCAGCCGCGCACCTGGCCGTCGCCGAGCACGATGTATTTCAGCGAGGTCAGACCTTCGAGTCCCACCGGGCCGCGCGCGTGCAGCTTGTCGGTGGAAATGCCGATCTCGGCGCCGAGGCCGTATTCATAACCGTCGGCAAATCGCGTCGATGCATTGACCATCACCGAACTCGAATCGACTTCGCGCAGGAAACGCCGCGCGCGCGTGATGTCTTCGGTGACGATGGCATCGGTGTGCTGCGAACCGTAACGCGCGATGTGGTCGATGGCTGCATCGAGGTCATCGACGATACGGATGGACAGGATCGCATCGAGATATTCGGTGTACCAGTCATCCTCGGTCGCGGCCTTCATGCCGGACACGATCTTGCGCGCGGCGTCATCACCACGCAGCTCGATTTTCTTGTCGGCGTAGATTTTGCACAGCGGCGGCAGGATCCTGTCGGCGATGCCGCGCGCCACCAGCAGTGTTTCCATGGTGTTGCAGGTGCCGAGGCGTTGCGTCTTGGCGTTGTCTGCGATGCGCAGCGCCTTGTCAAAATCGGCCTTGTCGTCGATGTAAACATGGCAGACGCCGTGCAGGTGTTTGATCATCGGGATGCGTGATTCCTGCATCAGCCGCTCGATCAGGCCCTTGCCGCCGCGCGGTACGATGATGTCGACGTATTCATGCATGGTAATCAGCTCGCCGACGGCAGCGCGGTCTGTTGTTTCAATCACCTGCACCGCGGTTTCCGGAAGTCCTGCGGCTTTGAGGCCTTCGTGTACGCAGGCGGCAATCGCCTGATTCGAATGCAGCGCTTCCGAGCCGCCGCGCAGGATCGCCGCGTTGCCGGATTTGAGGCACAGCCCGGCCGCATCGGCAGTCACGTTCGGCCGCGATTCATAAATGATGCCGACCACGCCCCGCGGCACACGCATCTGTCCGACCTGGATCCCGGTCGGACGGTATTTGAGCCCGGTGATCTCGCCGACCGGATCCGGCAACGCGGCGATCTGGCGCAGGCCATCGGCCATCGCGGCGATGCGTTTCGGCGTTAGCGTCAGCCGGTCGATGGCGGCGGAGTCGAGGTTTTTAGCCTTGGCGGCGTCGATATCACGCGCGTTTTCGTGCAGCAGCACTTTCGCCGCGCGCTCAATTGCATCGGCCATTGCGGTCAGCGCGGTGTTTTTGGCGTGCGTGTCGGCGACCGCCATCGCGCGCGATGCGGCGCGGGCGGCTTTGCCGATGTTGAGCATGTAGGTTTGCACGTCCATATCGGGATTCTAGCAGGCGGGATGCGGCTTTATGCCTGCTGCTGCGCGTGATTAAAAGCTAAAACCAAGAAAGGTCGCCGGGGGTAGCCCGGCGGCTAGTTACTTTTCTTGTCTTGCCAAGAAAAGTAACCAAAAGAAGGCGCCCCCAGTTTGCCGGCCCTTCGGGCTTCCCTCCGCTGCTCATCGCACCGGGCGGCTGCGCAACTCGCGCACGAGCTCCACGATTGCACAGAGCCGGGGCGGGTATCTGTGTCAATTCAGCGTAGTTTCGCGCGCTCGCACAGTGCTCGCCGACGTCCCCCGGTGCGATTCCGCTGCTCGGCGGCGCACAGGGGATTAACTTCAACAACAGGGGTTTGCAAACCGCGTCGCTTCGTTATCGACTTGTAATCACGGCATACCACCGGGTTCCCCC
>CAMBCD010000288.1 GCA_945863085.1 Bordetella parapertussis | reverse complement strand
TCAAGAGTTGCGACGTCGCACTGGCTCATGGAAACGGCGGCGTCATGTCCAGCCAATGCACCGTGATCTTTGGTTCTGAAAATACAATTTAATGCGCACCCTGTAATCAGTAAACTACGACCGGATGCCGGCCCCGCCTGCATCCGGTTTTTTCACCGCCGGAGGAGCCCGCAAGTGAAACTCGAACTGTATTACGCACCCAAGACCTGTGCCCTGGTGCCCTATGTGGCACTGACCGAAGCCGGCGCCGAGTTTACGGTGCACAACATGAATTCGCGCTCCGGCCAGCTGAAAACACCGGAGTACCTGCGGCTCAATCCCAAACACAAGGTGCCGGTACTGGTCATTGACGGTGAGCCACTGACCGAAAACGTCGCGATCCAGATCTGGATCCACCGCAACTTTCCGCAGGCGAAGCTGCTGCCCGCGGATCCCAAGCTGGAAATCAAGGCGATTTCGCTGATGGCCTGGTTTGCCTCCACCATCCACCCGCACCTGACACCCAATGCAAGGCCGGAAAATTACTGCGACCTGCCCGGCTCGGCGGATGCCGTCAAACGTGTCGGCAACAAGCTGCTGTTCGAAGATCTGAAAATCGCCGACGGCCTGCTCGCCAATCGCGAATTCTTTCTTGACGCCTTCTCCACGCCCGATGTTTACTTTTTCTGGTGTTTCCGCCGCGCCGTCACTTTCAAGCTCGACCTGTCGCAGTTCACGCACTGCATGGCGCATTACGAACGCCTGCAGCAACGGCCGAGCATCAAAAAAGTGCTTGCCCACGAAAAAGCGGTCGATGCCGAATTCGCCCGATCCCTGCAACCCCTGAACTGAAAATCATCATGGAACTCAGGATACTCACCTCCAACAGCACCCTCACCGTGCTCGACGTGCTGATCCCGGCTTATGAAAAAGCCAGCGGCAACAGGGTTTCGGTCAGCGGCGACTCGGCCAAGGCCATGGTCGCCAGAATCCGCGCCGGCGAACCCGGTGACGCCATCGTGCTCGGCACCGGCGCCGTGAAGGAACTTGCCGAAGCCGGCATCGTTATTCCCGCCAGCCGCCGCGCCTTCGCCCGCGCCATCGTCGGCGTCGGCGTACGCAGTGATTTCCCGCACCCCGACATCAGCTCGGTCGACGCCTTCCGCGCGTCACTGCTCGCCGCAAAATCGATCGCCCACACCATACACGGCGCCAGCGGCATGTACATCCCGACCCTGCTCGAAAAACTCGGCATCGCGGAACAGATGAAGTCCAAAACCGTGAACCGTCCCGGCGGTTACATCGGCAAGGTCGTGGTCGCCGGCGAAGCCGACATCGCGCTGCAGCAGATCCCGGAACTGATGGCGGTGCCGGGGCTGGATGTGGTCGGCCCGGTGCCGGATGCCGTGCAGAAAACCTTCGAAACATCGGCCGGCATTTTTGCCGCGTCAAAAAATGCCGCAGCTGCACAAGCCATGCTCGATTTCTTCGCGGCGCCAGCGCATGCGACACTGTTCAGCAGCAAAGGCCTGGAACAGGCAGCCAAGGCATAAGAACACCTGACAAAATAAAACCGTGGGGAGCACCGCATGAAGCGCAAAAACATCCTTCGTTACGCCGTGCTGATCGCCGCACTAGCCGGCGCAACACTGCCGGCATACGCCGCAGACACTTACCCGAATCGCCCCGTGCGCTTCATCGTACCTTATCCGCCCGGCGGCACCACCGACATCGTCGCCCGCGGCATCGCCGGCAAACTCTCCGAGAAACACAACCAGCAGTTCGTGGTCGACAACCGCGGCGGCGCCAGCACCATCATCGGCGCCGACCTGATGGCCAAGGCCGCGCCCGACGGTTACACCATCCTGCTCGCCACTGCGACCACGCTGTCGATCAACCCCAACGTGGTCAGCAAGCTGCCCTACGACACGCTGCGCGACTTCGCACCGGTCACGCAGACGGTGTACGTGCCTTTCGTGATCGCTGCTCATCCCTCGGTCGCCGCCAACACCATGCCGGAACTGCTGGCACTGGCCAAAGCCAAACCCGGCAGCATCAGCTACAGCACGCCGGGCACGGCATCGACCAATCACCTGGGTGGCGCACTGCTCGAATACGTCAGCGGCGTGAAACTGCTGCACGTGCCCTTCAAGGGTTCGGGACCGGCGGCAGCCGCCGTAGTCGGCGGACAGGTCAGCTTTGTCATCACCGGCATCGCCACCGTGCTGCCCTTCTCCAAGGCCGGCAAACTCAAGGTTCTTGCCTTCGCCTCGGAAAAACGCCATCCCAATTTTCCGGACATCCCCTCCACCGGCGAAGCCGGACTCAAGGCTTACGAATCCGGCACCTGGTTCAGCGTTGTCGGCCGCGCCGGCACGCCGCGTCCGATCATCAACCAGCTGAACCGCGACATCATCGCCGCGCTGAATTCGCCCGACCTGAAAAGCCGGCTGGAATCCATCGGCTTCGACATCCGCACCCAGTCGCCGGAAGAGTTCGGCAAGTTCATCAAGGATGACCTGGCGCTGTCGGCGAAGGTGATCAAGTCGGCGGGGATCAAGCTGGAATAAGCATGGTGAAATGCCGATAAAAAAGGGGCGATACCCTTTTTGTTCGACTCATACAGCCAGCAAGCGTAAGGTAGGCAAAGGATCGCATTCCCGCGAAATATCGAGAACAATGGCCAAAACCCTGATCGACACCCCCAACAGCAAAGTCCGGCTCAAGGACATCTCCGCCGAGCCGCCAAAAGGCATGACCAAAACCAAGGCGGAAAAACGTTTCGCCGTGCTGGGCGAGGAACTGTTCGAACTGCAGGATTCGATGTACGGCGCCAGGGTGCACAGCGTGCTGGTGGTGCTGCAGGGGCGCGACAGCGCGGGCAAGGACGGCACCATCAAACATGTCGTCGGCTGCCTCAACCCGCGCGGCGTGACCGTCAGCTCCTTTGGCGTGCCGACCACCGAGGAACGCGAACATGATTTCCTGTGGCGCGTCCACCGCCACGCACCGCGGCGCGGCGAGTTCGCCATTTTCAACCGCTCGCATTACGAGGATGTGCTGGTGGTGCGTGTGCACAACCTCGCGCCGGAAAAACTCTGGCGACAGCGTTACGGCCACATCCGCGATTTCGAGGAACTGCTGGTCGAACACGGCACCATCGTGCTGAAGTATTTCCTGCACATCACCAAAGACGAACAGGAAGAACGCCTGCTCGATCGCGAAAAAGAACCGAAAACGGCCTGGAAGCTCAATCCGAACGACTGGAAGGAACGCGAGCACTGGGACGAATATACGAAGGCCTACGAAGATGCGATCGCCAAAACCGCGGCCCCGCATGCCCCGTGGATCATCGTGCCGGCGAATTCAAAGTGGTATCGCAACCTCGTTGTTGCCGAATCCATTGTCAGCGCGCTGCGCGACCACCGCAGGAACTGGGATAAAAAACTGGAAGAGATGGGCAAGGCCGGGCGTGCCGGGCTGGCAGCTTACCGCGCAGAGATCAGTGGCAGTAAAAACAAAGGCCGCAAACGTCGTTGACGCCGGCCGCCCGGAAATAAATATAAGTATTTGATTTTATTAATATTTTACGCCGAGGCCGCAGCCTTCTCCGCCGCCAGTTTGGTCTTGAACAGCCAGTCGCGGTAATCGTCCATGTCGCCGTCGAAGGGCTCCAGTTTTCCGTCGGACACGATCAGGAATTGATCCGTCGTTGCGCGCAGCAGATGGCGGTCATGCGACACCAGCACCAGCGTGCCCTCGAACTGCGCCAGCGCAACGGTCAGCGCCTCGCGGGTTTCGAGATCCAGATGGTTGGTCGGCTCATCCAGCAGCAGCAGGTTGGGCCGCTGCCAGACGATCATCGCCAGCGCCAGCCGCGCTTTTTCGCCGCCGGAGAAATTGGCGATCGAATTGAGCGCCATTTCACCGGGAAAATTGAAACCACCGAGAAAACTGCGCAGTTCCTGCTCGCGGACACGCGGCGCGATTTTCGCCAGGTTCCACAGCGGTGATTCGTCATTGCGCAGCATTTCGACCTGGTGCTGGGCGAAATAACCGATCACCAGCCCCTTGTTGAAATTCGCCGTGCCGGACAGCGGCGGCAGTTCGCCGGCGATGGTTTTGATCAGTGTCGATTTGCCGGCGCCGTTGATGCCGAGCAGGCCGTAACGCTGGCCGCTCTGCAGCGAAAACT
>CAMBCD010000287.1 GCA_945863085.1 Bordetella parapertussis | reverse complement strand
GCGGCTTCACGCCGCACAGCTCGCTCACTTCACCGATCGTGAAATAACGTTTTGCCGGGATCGGCGGAAGCTGGACTTTAAGGCTTCCGCTGGCTTCCATGGAAATGCTGTTCCACCATCGATTTTAATTTTTGTGATGCGTGGAACGTCACAACGCGGCGGGCGGAGATGGGAATTTCTTCGCCGGTTTTCGGATTGCGGCCAGGGCGTTGCGGCTTGTCGCGCAACTGAAAATTGCCAAAACCGGAAAGTTTGACACCCCTGCCATTTTCCAGTGCGTGGCGAACTTCGTCGAAGAAAGACTCAACCATGTCCTTGGCTTCGCGCTTGTTGAAACCCACCTTCTCAAACAGGAGATCGGCGAGTTCCGCTTTGGTTAACGTCATGTTGTCCCCTCTCAACGAAGCTTCGCGTTAAACTTTTCTTGCAGAATCCGGCGCAATTCGGTCATGGCTTTTTCGGCTTCTGCATCCGTCAAGGTTTTATGAGTATCCTGCAATAACACACTGAATGCAAGACTTTTTTTCCCTTTTTGGACCCCCTGTCCACGGTATAAATCGAACACCGTGACGTCCCGCAAAATGGCCGGTCCGGAGCGTTTCAGCTCGCTGCTGATGTCCCCGTAACGGACGGCTTCGTCAAACTCCGCGGCCAGATCCCTGTGCACGGCCGGGAATTTCGAGATTTCCTGATAAACCGGCAATTCCCGCTGTTCGGCGACGCTCAGCTCCACTTCAAACAGCACCGGCGCGGATGGCAGATCATACTTGCGCTGCCAGCGTGGATGCAATTCTCCGATCCATCCCACTGCTTTTCCATCGAGCATTACCGTCGCTGATTTGCCGGGATGCAGCGCCGGATGGGCTGCCGGAACAAATTCCGGCGCTGCTGGCGCCAGCAGCGCCTCAAGGTCGGCCTTGATATCGAAAAAATCCACTGCGCGCGCCCCACGCCCCCACTGCTGCGGCTCGGCTTCGCCAAACGCAATCGCGCCCACGCGCCAGGGTTGCGGATAACCCGGCTGGTTCAGGAAGCAGCGCCCGACTTCGAACAGGCGCACCCGCGGTTGTTTGCGGCTTGAGTTGAATGCAACGGCATTGACCAGTCCGCCGATCAGGCTGGAGCGCATCACGCTCATCTGGCTGGCGATCGGATTGGCCAGCGCAATCGGATCCGGGTTGGCGCAGAAATCGGCTTCCCAGCCCTGCTCCACAAAACTGTAGGTCACGACTTCCTGAAAATCGAGATCCGCCAATTGGCGACGCACCGCCGCCGTACCGCGATGATTTTCCGTGACCGGCAGCAAGGCCGCATGCGCGGCCGGCAGCGCGGCCGGGATCTGGTTGTAGCCGTGGATGCGCGCCAGTTCCTCGATCAGGTCTTCTTCGATCGCGATGTCGAAGCGGTGGCTCGGCGGCACCGCAGTGATCACGTCACCAGCGAGGCTCGGCCGGCATCCGAGGCGTTCCAGTATGGAGACCGCAACCGGAGCATCGATCTGAAAACCCAATACCCGTGTGGCCCGTGCCAGGCGCAGCTGCACCTTGTTGCGTGCCGGCAACTGGCCCTGTGCTTCGGCCACCGGCCCTGTCCGGCCGCCACAAATCTCCAGGATCAGCTGGATTGCGCGCTCCTGCGCGGCGCGAGCGCCGGCGAAATCCACGCCGCGTTCAAAACGATAGGCGGAATCCGAACCAAAACCCAGCAGCCGCGTCTTGCCGGCAATCACCTCGGGCGTAAAAAATGCGCTTTCGAGCACCACGTCGCTGGTCGTCGCGGTGACACCGCTGGCATCACCGCCCATGATGCCGGCCAAAGCCAGTGGCTCATTTGCGTCGGCAATGACCAGGTAAGCGGGTGACAAGGCCAGTGTCGTCCCGTTGAGCAACACCAGCGACTCGCCAGTGCGGGCGCGACGGACGTGGATGCCGCCCGTCAGTTTCGCCGCATCAAAGGCATGCAGCGGCTGCCCCATTTCCAGCAGCACGTAATTGGTGACGTCGACCACTGCACTGATGCAGCGAATGCCGCTGCGCTGCAGCCGCCGCGCCATCCATGCCGGTGTCGCTGCCGCGGCGTTGACGCCACGGATGATGCGCGCGCTGTAATACGGGCAGTCGGCGGGTGCGTCCAGCTCGATGGCCATGACGTCGGCAATGGTTGCAGCGACCGGCGCTGGCGCCTGCCACTTGAGCTTTGTCCCGCTCAGTGCCGCCACTTCACGCGCCATGCCGAGTACGCTCAGGCAGTCGCCGCGATTCGGCGTCGGTTTGGTGGTCAGTACCTGGTCGTCGAGATCCAGCAGGTCACGCACCGCGAGGCCGATGGCGGCATCAGGCGGCAGTTCCAGCAAGCCGGAGGCCTCGTCGCTGAGGCCCAGCTCCTTCGCCGAACACAACATGCCCTGGGACTCGAGTCCACGCACCTTGGCCAGCTTGATTTCGATGCCCGGAAGTTTTGCGCCGACCAGCGCCGCAGGCACCCGCCTCCCCGCGCGCACATTCGGCGCGCCGCAGACGATGGTCAGCGGCGCGGTACCGACGTTGACCTGGCATACATTCAGCCGGTCGGCCTGGGGATGTTTTTCAACGCTGAGGACTTCGCCGACGACGACACGGTCAAACGGCGGCGCGGCCGGCTCGATGGCTTCGACTTCGACGCCGCCGAAGGTCAGCAGGTCGGCGAGTTCCGCCGTCGACAAGGCCGGATCAGCCAGTTCGCGCAGCCAGTGTTCGGAAATTTTCATTGTTTGAACCCGGAGCTCAGACGAACTGCTTCAGGAAACGCAGGTCGTTGTCGTAAAACAGCCGCAGGTCATTGACGACGTAACGCAGCATGGTCAGCCGGTCGGGGCCGAGGCCAAAGGCAAAACCCTGGTAACGCTCGCTGTCGATGCCGACGTTCCGGAGCACGTTGGGATGCACCATGCCGCAACCGCCGACTTCCAGCCAGCCGTCGCCGAAGCTCATGTCGATTTCCGCCGACGGTTCGGTGAACGGAAAAAATGACGGCCGGAAACGCACCTTGAGATTGTCGTCCTCGAAAAACCGCCGGAAAAAATCGATCAGCACGCCTTTCAGGTTGGCAAAGCTGATCTGCTCGTCGATCCACAAGCCTTCGACCTGGTGGAACATCGGCGAATGCGTGGCATCGGAATCGACACGATAGACGCGGCCGGGCGCGATGATGCGAATCGGCGGCTGGTGCTGCTCCATGTCACGGATCTGGATCGGCGACGTATGGGTGCGCAGCAGGTGTTTGCCGTCCGCCAGGTAAAACGTGTCGTGCATCGACCGCGCCGGATGGTTCTCCGGCTGGTTCAATGCAGTGAAATTGTAGAAGTCGGTCTCGATCTCCGGACCATCGGCCACTTCAAAACCGATGGAGCGGAACAACTGCTCGATGCGCTCCATGGTGCGGCTGACCGGGTGCAGTCCGCCGGTGTTCCTGCCGCGGCCCGGCAGCGTGACATCGACCGACTCTTCGGCGAGGCGCGCTTCGAGCGCGCGGCCGGCGATCAGTTCGCGCTGCGCATTCAGCGCTTCCTCGAGTTTCTGTTTGGCGACGTTGATGCGGGCGCCGGCGGCAGGACGTTCCTCCGCGGACAACTTGCCCAGCCCCTTGAGCAGTTCAGTCAGCGCGCCGGCTTTGCCGAGATAACGCGCCTTGGCCTGCTCCAGAGCGTCGGCATCGCTGATGCCGGCGAACAGCGCCGCCGCTTCTGCCACAAGCTTGTCGAGTTCCTGCATAGACGAATGGTAGCGGAATTCAGTGAAAAAAAAGGAGGCTCTCGTCGAGCCTCCTTTTCCGGGTGCGGTCGCTCAGGCGCCGAGGCTCGCCTTGGCCTGCTCCACAAACCGCTGGAACGCGGGCTTGTCGGCAATCGCGATGTCGGACAGCACCTTGCGATCGACCTCGATGGCCGCCTTTTTCAGGCCGTTCATGAACACGCTGTACGTCAGTCCGTGCTCACGGGCGGCGGCATTGATACGGGCGATCCACAATGCACGGAACTCACGCTTCTTGGTGCGGCGATCGCGATAGGCATACTGCCCGGCGCGCATCACCGCTTCGTTGGCGATGCGGAATACGTTGTTGCGACGGCCGCGGAAACCTTTGGCGGCCTTCAGGACTTTCTTGTGCGCCTTGCGGGCGATTACTCCACGTTTGACTCTAGGCATGGC
>CAMBCD010000286.1 GCA_945863085.1 Bordetella parapertussis | reverse complement strand
GCTTTTTCGTTTTTATTTTCGGCATGGCTGGCCCCAAAAATCCTGGCACGGCCATCTCCTTCAACGTGCTAGAATTTTTTTATTTTCAAAGGTTTATCTGACTTTGCACCCTATCGCCATTGACGCTTATACACTGACCAGCGCAGCCGGGATCGGTAATTCTGCCGTCAAGGCATCATTGCGCAAACAGGTCAGCGGTCTGCGCGCCAACGACTTTGCTCCTGCCCGCGGCTTGAATACATGGATCGGCCACGTGAATACCGTGGAACATGAGACTCTCCCGAAGGTCTGGGCAAAATATGATTGCCGTAACCATCGCCTGGCCCGCCTCGGTCTCGAGCAGGATAATTTTTTACAGCACGTTGCGGATGCGCGCCAGCATTACGGCGCAGAACGGATTGGCTGCCTGATTGGTTCCAGCACATCAGGGATCCTGGAAACCGAATTGGGATTTCGCGCTCGCAGCGGCCCGGATGCGGTTTTACCACCCGACGTGAATTTTCGTTACCGTCACAGCCTCTTTGCGGTCAGTGATTTTGTGCGCAGTTATCTCGCGATCGGTGGCCCGGCATGGACGATTTCCACAGCCTGCACCTCCAGCGCCAAGGTTTTTGCGGCAGCAGCCCGCATGCTGACCTCAAATCTGTGTGATGCCGTCATCGTCGGCGGTGTGGACAGCCTGTGCCTGACCACCATGTATGGCTTCAACTCGCTTGAACTGCTCTCGGATGCGCCCTGCCAGCCCTTTGCCGCCGGACGCAAAGGCATATCGATTGGTGAGGCTGCAGGATTCGCGTTACTCAGTCGCAGCAACATTGACGGGCCTGCACTTCTGGGTTGGGGGGAAAGCAGCGACGGCTACCATATATCAACGCCAGCGCCAGATGGCGCAGGGGCATTGGTGGCGATGCACCAGGCACTGGACCGCGCCACACTGAAACCCGAAGATATTGATTACATCAACATGCACGGAACCGCTACGCTCAATAATGATCGGGCAGAAGAAACCGCCGTGTTCAACCTGTTTGGTAACGGCACTCCCTGCAGTTCGACCAAAGGCTGGACCGGGCATACGCTCGGCGCCGCCGGCATCACCGAAGCCGTGATCAGCATGATTTGCCTGCAGCAGGACTTGCTGCCGGCAAATCTAAACAGCGGGGAATTTGACCCCGGGTTCCGCTGCGATTTTATTGACACAAATCGCAGCAAACCATTGCGCCACGTACTGAGCAATTCTTTTGGTTTCGGCGGCAGCAATTGCTCCCTCATATTCGGATGCGTCGCACAATAATCACCCAATCGTTCAGCCTGCTTGCCATCGGCGCAGCCGGGGCCGGTATCGCTGACAGTCAGGCATTGGATGAAATACTGGCTGATCCGACGCCTTATAACCCGGGCACACCACCGAGAATGGTCAGTAAACTGCTGAATGCCGCAGAACGGCGCCGGGTCAGCGACCTGACCCGCCTGGTTCTCGCCGCAACGGAAGAAGCCTGCCCGGCCCCGCCGACAGACATGCAGGCTGTGTTTGTAACCAACAGCGGTGATGGCGTGACCACTCATGCGATATGTGAGGCACTGGCAGCTCCGGTGCCGGATGTATCACCGACACGCTTCACCAATTCTGTGCACAACGCTGCAGCAGCTTACTGGAGCATAGGCCTGCACAGACCGGCTGCAACCACCAGCCTCGGAGCAGGCCCTCATGGCCTGAGTGCCGGTCTGGTTGAGGCCGTGCTGACGATGAAAGAAAACGCCACTCCGATATTGCTCGTGGCATATGATGCCCCGTATCCGTTTCCGTTGGCTGAACGGGTATTGGTTCGGCAACCGCTGGCGATAGCCTTTTATCTTGAGCCCGGCTATTCCGGGCCACGCTGGCAACTGGGCTTGAGTGCCGAACCGGGCGAAAGCCTGCCGCAGGCCCTGGCCATGCACTTCAACGGACATTCCTGCGCGCCAGGCATGATCTGGCTTTCTGCCCGGAAAACGCCACGGCGTGTTGTGCTGCCCTATTTGGATGGACTTTCGGTCGTGCTGGAGCCGCTGAATGCTTGAACCGCATAAAATCCTTGATCGCAAAGCAATCTTGGCCCTTGTACCGCATCAGGGAGCGAGTTGCCTGCTCGACACCGTATGCTGCTGGGATTCGCAACGCATTATCTGCGAAAGCCAAGCACATCTGCTGGCACTAAACCCCTATCGGATCAACGACCGATTGCCTGCAGTCTGTGCAGTCGAGTTCGCCGCCCAGTGCTTTGCCTTGCATGCTGCGCTGAAAGCTGGCGCAGCGGTTACGACCCACCCTCCCAGGCATGGCTATCTTGCTTCTGTTCGCAGCCTTTCGCTGATGGTCAATACGCTGGATGAGTGTTCGGGAACGTTGCGAATTGAAGCCAAAGAGATATCCGCCGGACAGGACGGCATGCTGTACTCGTTCAGCTTGCAGCATCAGGATGCCTCGATTGCCAGGGGACGGGCAGCAGTGGCGTTTGTGCCGGGGGCGCAATGAGCCGCGTCCGTGCACTGGTGACGGGCGCCAGCGGCGCCATCGGCCACGCAATCGCGCGCAAGCTGGCCGCTTGCGACATGGACCTGATTCTGCACTATCACACCCACCTCGCAGAAACCGAACAGTTGGCCGATGAACTGCGTGGCGACGGGGTTGATGTTGCGCTGCTCGGTTTTGATGTCGGCGATCCCGTGGCGGCCCAGCGCGGTCTTGGGGAAATCCTCGAAACCGGTCCCATACAGATATTGATCAACAATGCAGGATTGTTTGACGACGCGCCGATGGCCGGGATGTCCCAAAGCCAGTGGCGACGCGTGGTAGATGCCTGTCTGAACGGCTTTTATAACGTTACGCAGCCCTTATTAATGCCGATGATGGGTACCCGTTGGGGCCGGATCATCAGCATCACCTCGGTGTCAGGCGTGATCGGTAATCGCGGGCAGGCGAACTATGCAGCAGCCAAGGCCGGCATCCATGCCGCCAGCCGTTCGCTGGCTATGGAAGTCGCCAGCCGCGGCATCACCGTCAATTGCATTGCCCCTGGAATCATTCGCAGCGCTCAAACTGAAAAACTGTTTTCACCGGAGAGAATTGGACAGATGGTGCCGGCAAAGCGTATGGGCGAGCCGGAAGACGTTGCCGAGCTTGTCGTTTTCCTGGCCTCACGCCAAGCCTCCTACATCACCGGACAGATTATCGGCATCAACGGCGGCATGGCATGAACCGTCAACGCCGGGTGGCGGCAGTAATCCCTGCCTACAACGAAGTCCGGACTTTACGCGCAGTTGTTTCCGGCGTACTTGCTGAAATCGAGCTGGTGGTTGTGGTCGACGACGGCTCGACTGACGGCACTGCGGACGTACTTCATGATCTGCCAGTACACCTGATTCGTCATGATAAAAATCTGGGTAAATCGCGCAGCCTTGCGGACGGATTCCGTAAGACACTGGCCTTCGGCGCAGAAGTGGTGGTTACCCTCGACGGCGACGGACAACACCGGCCGCAGGATATTCCCGTCTTGCTGGCGGAATCAGGACAACACCCGGCCTCTCTTGTCATCGGCTCCCGATTGCACGAAAAAGAGAATATTCCAACGGCACGGTATTTCGCCAATCGCTTTGCCAATTTCTGGATTGCCTGGGCTGCCGGTTATCCGATCAACGATAGCCAGTCCGGTTTCCGGGTATATCCGGCCGTCGTGTTGGAGAAATTACTCCCGCTCATCGAGAAGCGACCAGGCTTTGTGCTTGAAAGCGAAATATTGATTCTTGCCGGGTGGCACAACATTCACGGCCGGCCCGTTCCGATTCCAGCAATCTATCCTCTTGCCGGCCGTCCCAGTCATTTTCGCCCGGTTCGCGATATTGTACTGATCACGCTTATGGTTGCCAGACATTTGCTGACCCGTGGATTGTATGGCCGCGGCCTGATCGCCAGCCTGCGTCGTTCACCCCCGGGGACAGAATAGTTTTGAAACTCAGATGTTTGCCGAACTCAAGAGCAAGGTGATTGACAGGGAAGAACGCCAAGATCAGCGCTCGATCAATCGGTATGCCACGGGCAGTAGCAGATCCGTTTCGCAGGGCGTCAACTGGAGCATCACTCTCAAGTTGACCGCGTCCAATCCGCGCGGCGGTGCGTTGATGCACGGCCCGACGGATTCCTCCTATGTCATACGCGCATTGG
>CAMBCD010000285.1 GCA_945863085.1 Bordetella parapertussis | reverse complement strand
CCCATCAGCGAAATCGCCGCGCGATGGGGGGCTGCGACCTTGGCGCCGATGGCCGCTGAATACGAGAATCCGACCATGCCGCAATCCAGCGGCGTCAGCAGCGCCGGCGCCTCGTAACAGGGCAACTGGTCGGTTGCCTGAAACCCTGTCGTGCCGGCATCCAGTGTGAAGATTGAATTGCGCGGAGCCGCCTTGCGCACTTCGGCGTAAATCACGTCCGGGTGCATCGGCGTGCCGCTGCGCGCACCGGAAGCCTCGCGTTCCGCCCACAGTGCCGCACGCGCCTTGAAGTAGGCTTCATTGCGCGCACGCCAGGGCGCGGCGTCAGCCGCCACCGGCTGCATCAGCGCCGCCAGGCCGTCGATCACCGCGCCGACATCGGCGGCCACCGCCAGCGCCGTCGGGAAATAACGCCCCAGCGCCATCGGGTCGATATCGACCTGGATGATTTTTGCGGTCGGCGAAACGTCGGTGTATTTGTAGAAGGTGGTATTGAAGCCCAGTCTCGTGCCCAGCGCGATGATCAGATCGGCCTCGCGCAACAGCGTGCTCGCGACCGGATTGCCGCGCGGACCGACACCGGCGGCATGCAACTGGAAATCCATCGGCAGGATGTCGGCGTGCCCCGCGGAACTGGTCACGGGGATCTGCAATTTTTCGGCGAGTGCGGCGAGTTTGCCGCTGGCGCGCGACCACTTGATGCCGGCCCCGGCGTGGATCACCGGTTTTTTCGCGGCAAGAATCAGCCTGCGCATTTCCGCCAGCGTTTCAGCATCGGCAGCCGGCGGCTTGATGTCCACCGTGGCGCGCTGGGGAATGTCGGCGTCGATGCTGTGGTTGAACAGATCACGCGCGATGTTGACCACCACCGGCCCGCGTCGGCCGGAATTGGCAATGCGGAAAGCCTCAAGGATGAATTCGGGGATACGTTCCGGCCGCGGCACCGTCATCACGCGTTTGGTCACCGGCAGGAACAGCGTGTTTTGATCAATTTCCTGGAACGCATCACGCCCGAGGTGTTCGGTCGAGGCCAGGCCGGTGATCGCCACCACCGGCGAATAGGCAAACTTCGCCTGCGCCAGTCCCAGCACCATGTTCGCCGCACCCGGCCCCGCCTGGCCGCAGATGAACACGCCCGGCGTCTGCGTGACACGGCCATAGGCATCGGCCATGTGCATGCCGCAATTCTCATGGCGCACGCCGATGTATTCGATCTCATTCTTGACGTCGTACAGCGCGTCATACATTTCCAGCGTACTCGACCCCATCAGGCCGAACACTTTGGTCACGCCGGACGCGCGCAGCGCCTCCACTGCGGCGACGCCGCAACGCATTTTTTTTGCCGCCATGTTCCCCTCCGTCTTCTTTACGTTATTTCTTCAGCACATCCGGGTTAGCCACATTGATCGGCTTGCCGGCGATGAACTCGAGGATCTGTTCGACCGCGGTGCCGTAATAGGCTTCGTAGGTCTTTTCCTCGACATAACCGAGGTGGGGCGTGCACACCACGTTGTCCATGCCGATCAGCGGATGGCTGGCATTGAGCACGGGTTCTTCTTCGTAGACGTCGATCGCAGCACGTCCCGGCCGTCCCGCCTTCAGCGCGGCCACCAGCGCATCCCTGGCGATGATCGGCGCGCGGCTGGTATTGACGATCAGCGCAGTGGTTTTCATGCGCCCGAGGTCTTCCGCGGTGACGATGCCACGGGTGCCGTCGTTCAGCGGCAGGTGCAGCGAAATCACGTCGGACTCGGCAAAAAATGCCTCACGGCTGGCCGCGACCTCGTAGCCCGCTGCACGCGCCTTGGCCAGCGAGGCATCGCGCCCCCAGCACACCACGCGCATGCCGAAAGCCTTGCCCACCGGCGCCACCAGGCTGCCGATGCGGCCGTAGGCATAGATGCCCAGCGTCTTGCCGGCAAGACCAATGCCCACCGAACCCTGCCATTGGCCGTCCTGCAGACGGCGCACCTCCTGCGGAATGCGGCGCTGCGAAGCAAGGATCAGCGCCCAGGCCAGTTCCGCGGTCGGCGTCGGATTGCCGCCACCGCCGGCAGATACCACGATGCCCTTTTCGGTGCAGGCCACCATGTCGATGTGATTGGCGTTGCGGCCGGTCTGGCTGACCAGCTTCAGCTTCGGCAGTTTTTCGATGACTGCGCGCGGCAGCTTCGAGCGCTGCTGCGTCAGCACCAGCACATCGGCATCTGCGATTCTCGCAGCAAGTTTGGTCGGATCCTTTTCGGTGTCGGTAAAGGCGATCAGCTCATGCCCTGCCAGTTTTTTTGTGCACTCCAGTTTGCGGAACGCGTCCTGGTAATCATCGATGATGGCAATTTTCATGGCAAAGTTCTCCTGTAATGCGATGGATTATATCGGTCGTCGCTGCACCGCCGGTTCAGCGCCGCCGACTGAGGATCCCGCCGGCACTCAGCATGACGGCATTCGCGATGAACACCGGGGCGACGCCGAAGGCCGTGCCCACGGCACCGAAGACCAGCGGCACAACGATGTGGGTCAGGTTGTTGATGGTCATGCGCAGGCCCAGTGCTTCGCCGGACCGCCCCTCCGGGGCCCGGGCGTAAATCATCATCAGTGTCAGCGGCTGGCCGCAGCCCGTGCCCAGTCCGAGCAGGAATGCAATGGCTCCCAACAATATGCCGCTCTCTACCAGCGGGAACAGCAGGTAGGTGCCGGCGGCGATGAAAATGGAAGCAACCATCACCTGTTCCTCGCCGAAGCGCTTGACGATCTGCGGCAGGATGGTGCGCACGATGAAGGCTGCGGCGGCGAACATCGCCAGCACCATGCCGATCGCCGACGCCGACAGGCCGATGGCATGGCCATAGATCGGCATGTAGAACTGGAACAGGTCGATGGCGGTGAGGATGATGCCGCTGGTGATCAGCGTGCGCCGCAACGGCGGATTGTTGAGCAGTCCGACCGCGTATCCCCCCGCTTCGCTGTTTTTTGCCTTGCCGCCGCTCAGTGCCGCCAGGCCGCGGCGCGCACTGAACATGATCACTGCTGAAATGGCCGGCAGCACGGCGATGCACAGGTAACCGATGGCATGGCCGAGGGTGTCGATGGCAAAGCCTGCGATCAGCGGCCCGAGGAATCCGCCGCTGGCGATCATCAGGCTCAGGTTGCTGAAATTGCGCGTGCGGGTTTCGGCATTGCTCAGCATGCCGATCAGGTTCTGCACCGCCACGTTGTAGAACACGTGCGACAAACCGAGCAGCAGCGCCGACAGGTACAGCATGTGCAATGACGGCAGCGTGCCCGGCAGCACCAGCGACAGCGACATGCCCAGCGAGCCCAGCGCCAGCGGCCAGCGCACACCAAAACGGTCGATCATTTTTCCGGCGTAAAGCGCAAGCAGCATCGGGCACAGGGAATACAGGGCAACAATCACGCCGAGCATGATCTGCGGGGCGCCGAGTTCCAGGGCAAACAGCGACACCAGCACCTTGCTGCCGCGGAATGCGCTCATGTTCAACAGCAGCACCAGCAAGGCGAGGAAGATCGACATCAGGCGACCTTGCCTGCGGAACGTTTACGGGCGTACCAGTTGCCGGCGGCGATCACACAAGCATTGGCCCAGAACACCGGGGCAAGGCCCAGCGCCGCGCCCACCGCGCCGAACAGCGCGGGTACGACAACGTGCATGGAATTATTGATCGCGATGCGCAGCCCCAGTGATTCACCACCACGCCCT
Organism: Bordetella parapertussis; assembly: GCA_945863085.1. The sequence goes on along the minus strand of CAMBCD010000285.1, from coordinate 485 downwards.
GCCGGTGCATAGCGGTAACACAGCATCACCGTCAGCGGCTGGCCGAGGCCCATGCCGAGGCCCAGTGTGAAGCAGATCACCGCCAGTACGACGGCGTTGGTGAAAAACGGAATCAGCGTGAACATCGCCGCAGCAAGGAACAGCGAATACAGCAGCGTTTTTTCCTCGCTGTAACGCGCGGCCAGGATCGGCAGCAGCGCACGCGATACAAAGGTCGCGGCAGCAGCAGCGCCGAGAATCATACCGATCGCCGAGGCCGACAGGCCGATCTGGTGACCATACAGCGGGATGTAGAGCTGGAACAGGTCGATGGCAGTCATCACCACCGCGCTGGCGATCAGCACACGGCGCATGTCGACGTCGCGAAACAGATCGACCATGCGCTGCCCCGCAGGAGTCGGAGCGGGACGGCGGTGGCGCGGGATGCGCTTGGCAAGGGCAATGATGGCCACGATCGAGGTCGTGCCCAGCAGGGCGAGGAACAG
>CAMBCD010000284.1 GCA_945863085.1 Bordetella parapertussis | reverse complement strand
TCCACGATCATTGCCGCGCTGGTTGCTGCCGGCCTTCTCGTCACCACTATCCTGCCGGCTGAATACGGCATCGACCCCACCGGCATCGGTCGCGTCCTGGGCTTGACCCAAATGGGGGAAATCAAGGCCTCGCTTGCCAAGGAAGCTGGCACCGAAAAACCATCACCTGCAACAGCAGCTTCGGGAAAACCCCCGACCATTCAACCATCCGCTGATGTCGCAGCACCTGAAATGGCGAAACCCGCAGCACCCGATGTCAAACAGGCCGCTACTGCGCAGCACACCATGACCGTCAGGCTGAAACCGGGCCGGGCTGCGGAAATCAAGCTGGCCATGCGCAAAGGTGCCAGCGTGCGCTACGAATGGTCAACTGAAGGCGGAGGCGTCAATTTCGACACCCACGGTGACCCTGTCGGCGCCGCGAAGGATTTTTATCACGGGTACGGCAAGGGCCGGAACAGGAATGCGGATTCAGGCGTGCTGGAAGCGGCATTCGATGGTACACATGGCTGGTTCTGGCGCAATCGCTCGAACGCCGATGTGACGGTTACCCTGAAAACCAGCGGAGACTACGCCAGCATCAAACGCGTGCTTTGATTGCAAATGGAGAGCAGAAACTTTTTTGATGCCGGGTCGGCATAGGGACCGCCCCAGGTAATATAAAAATATGTTTAAAATCAATAAGTTATATTAAACCTGCGCGAGGTCATTTATACAAGGCCTCGCGCACCTTGCCGCGAAATACGCGATAGGAAAACACCGTGTAACCGGCGATGCAGGGCAGCACGATCGCCGCACCCCACAGCATGAACGTCAACGCGCTGTCATGTGATGCCGCATCCCAGATGGTCATGCGGTCGACAACCACGTAGGGAAAGATGCTGTAAGCAAGGCCAAGGAAGGCCAGCACGTAAATCGCGACCGTGCCGGCGAAAGGTTTCCAGTCAGCGACCTCGGGATGCAGGCTGCGCCACACCCAGATGCCGGCGGCAACACTCGCCACGGGCAGGACCATCAGCCACATGGTGCGCGGAAAATCGAACCATTTGTCGTACACGGTCGTGCTGGCCAGCGGTGTCGCCACCGACACCAGCGCGACACCCAGCGCCACCCACAACAAACCCCACTTCGCCCAGGCATAGGCTTTTTTCTGCAACCCGCCTTCGGTGCGCAGCACCAGCCAGGTCGCACCGAGCAGCACATAACCGCCGCAGACGCTGCCGCCGACCAGCAATGCAAACAGCCAGTAACCCGCACCCGGCTCGAAACCGGTGATGTAACGGCCGAGCATGAAACCCTGGGCGAGGCTGGCGACGAAGGAGCCGAACCAGAACAGCCAGTTCCACAATTCCGCATGCCAGCCCATCGCCTTCATGCGGAATTCAAAAGCCACACCGCGGAACATCAGGCCGATCAGCATCACCGCCACCGGCAGATACAACTCGCCGAGCACCACGCCATGCGCCTTCGGAAAGGCCACCAGCAAGAGACCGATGCCCAGCACCAGCCAGGTTTCGTTGGCGTCCCAGAACGGACCGATCGACGCCACCATCAGGTTCTGTTCATCGGGTGTTGCCCCCGGCATCAGCATGCCGACGCCGAGGTCATAACCGTCGAGCACCACGTAGGCAAGAATGGAAATGCCCATCAGTGCCGCAAAAATCATCGGCAGATCAAGGGACGACAGTTCCGGATTCATTTGAGCGCCTCCTGCTGTTCCGCACCCTTGCCGGCCATGTGCGTGATCACCACAAAGTACGCCAGCAGCATCAGGCTGTAGGTCAGCACGTAACCGGTCAGGCTGGCGCCAAGTTCGGCGCCGGAAATGTGGCCGACGGCGTCCCTGGTGCGCAATATGCCGGTGACCAGCCAGGGCTGGCGGCCGACCTCGGTGACGATCCAGCCGGCCAGTGTCGCAATCCAGCCCGAGAAGGTGAACGCGGCAAAGGTCCACAACAGGGCGCGCGGCAACTGCCCCGCGCGGCGCAGCCGCCACGCGCCGAACCAGGAAAGCAGCAGCATGCCGACACCGATGCCGACCATGATGCGAAAACCGTAAAACAGCGGCGCCACCGGCGGCCGGTCCGGCTCGAATGCGTCGAGTCCGCGCAGTTCGGCCTCGGCGTCATGTTTCAGAACCAGCGCCGCACCCTTGGGGATTTCAATGGCGTAATCATTGCGTCGCTCTTTTTCATTGGGCACCGCAAACAGCACCAGCGGCGTACCCTTTTCGGTTTTCCAGATGGCCTCGATCGCGGCAATTTTGGCCGGCTGGTGTTCCAGCGTGTTGAGGCCGTGCAGGTCACCGACAAAAATCTGCAGCGGCGCCAGCACCGCGGCCACCAGCACGCCAGCGCGCAGCGTCTTCATCGCGGAATCGTCCCCCGGCGCGCGCAGCAGCCGCCACGCCGACAGCCCGCAGATCACGAAGGAGGCGGTCAGCCCCGAGGCCAGAATCATGTGGGTGAAGCGGTACGTAAACGACGGGTTGAAAATGATTTTCAGCCAGTCGCCGGCGATCAACACATCGCCCGCCATCACATGGCCGACGGGGGTCTGCATCCAGGAATTCAGCGCGAGTATCCAGAACGCCGACAGCGAGGTGCCGACAGCCACGATCACCGTAGCCAGGATGTGCAGCCAGGCGGGTACGCGGTTCATGCCGAACAGCATCACACCCAGGAAGGTCGCCTCGAGGAAAAACGCGGTCAGCACTTCGTAGGCCAGCAACGGCCCCGCGATATTGCCGACCTTGTTCATGAACCCGGGCCAGTTGGTGCCGAACTGAAAACTCATGACAATGCCGGACACCACGCCCATCGCAAAACTGAGTGCAAACACCTTGATCCACAGTTTGTAGGTGGCGAGCCAGGCGGGATCGCGGGTTCGCTCGTAACGCACGCGGAAATACACCAGGAACCAGGCCAGCGCGATAGTCAGGCTGGGAAACAGGATGTGAAACGCGATGTTCAGCCCGAACTGGGTGCGCGCGAGCAACAGGGCTTCTGCAGCGTCCATGGGCCGCTCCTTGCGTAATGGCGCGGAAGCGCCATCGGGAAGCCGCATGGTACAACATCACGACTCAGGGCACCGGCGCCGCAATAACGACCCTTTAAAGCCCGGCAACCCCGCGCTGCGGAACTACCTGCCGGCGCAGGCGAAACTGCCGATGGGGCCCACGCCGCGGCACGACAGGGTCGGATCATCACCCCTGCGCTGCGCCGGTCCGCTGACGGCACCCATGGACAGCTGCAGATCCTGCGTATTCATCTGGGGATCAACCGAGTTGGTGATACGACCGATCACCGTCAACTGGCCCGGCACGTAAGTCAGCGTGTAGTTGGACGATGCCAGCCCCGCGGCATTGATCGCATAGTACCCGGGCAACGATATGCTGTCGGCCGGCGTACTGAACAGCAGCGTTCCGCCCAGTGCCGAAGGCGTATCCCCGGCGCGAAGTCCGGCATAAGCTGCGCTGAAAGCGGGATTCGGATCGCCAAAATTTCGCGCGGCATCGTTTGCCTTCACCGTCAGCGGTGCCGGGGTTACGGTCAACTGGCCGGGCACGCCGGAATAGGCAAAGGTGTAACCGTGCGGGCTGCTCAGTGTGCCGGCGCCGGCTGCAATGGCATACGGTGAACCGGTAACGCCGGCATTGGCCACAGTGCCGGCCGAGGTCAGCCCCGGCAATCCGGCAACCGCAGCGGCCTGGGTGTCGGCGGCAATCACGCCGCCATAGGTATTGGCGTTCAATCCATTCACGGCAAACGCGGTCAGCAGGCCGGTGACATCGTCACCGTAGACCTTGCTGGCGTCCCCCGCGGATATCGTCAGCACGCGCCCTGCCGCGAACAGGTAACGGTTGCCGGCGACCGCGACGCCTGCCGGCGGATTGCCGGCGAAAGTCTGCGACCACAAGCCGGCATTGCCGCTGACGAGGCTGCCGAAGTTTGCGGTGGCGGGATCAGCCGTATAAACCAGCCAGCGACCGGATGGCGCATTGAGCGCAGCTGCGCCCGAGTTGTTGACAAAGTTGCCGGCGGCGGCGAGTACGATGGCATCACCGGTCGCGGCCGCATTGACGGCGCCGTTCAGCGTCAGGTTGCCGCTGGCCGCAATCTGCAGCGAGCCGCCCGCGTTCATTGAATTCATGATCAGGTTGTTGGCATCGCTCAGCACCACGTTGCCGGTCGCCGTCGCCTGCACCGTGCCGAAATCATT
>CAMBCD010000283.1 GCA_945863085.1 Bordetella parapertussis | reverse complement strand
GACCTGGGGCAAGGTCGTGAAAGCGTCAGGTGCCAAGGTCGAAAACTGATGTAGCCACTCAACCGGAGGCGGGCGGCATGTTCGTCCGCCTCTGGCATGGTCTTGCGGAACGCGGCCGCACGCTGCGCGAACGCCGCCTGCAGCAATGGCTCACCCAGGCCGCCGAAACCCTGCGCTCCGAACTCGGCGAAGCCTCCGGCGCCGCCCTGGCGCGGCGCATCCTCGAGCGTTACGCCGCACTGCCCCCGCAGGGCAAACTCGATTTCCTGCGCACGCTGGCGACGCATTTTTCCACCGATACCGCCCGGCTCGAAGCCGCGATCCGCAATTACACCCTGCATCCCGGCCCCGCCGCGGCCCAGCAGCTGCACACTGCGGCAGAATCACGCCGGCAGGAAGTGCTGCGCCGGCTCAACTTTGCGCCCAGCGGCACTGCCGGCCTGCTGCGCATGCGCGAAGACGTGCTCGATCTGCTGCCGCAGAATCCCGGCCTCGGCGAAGTCGACGCCGATTTCGAACACCTGTTCCATTCCTGGTTCAACCGCGGCTTCCTGCAACTGCGCCCGATTGACTGGCACACGCCGGCGGTGGTGCTCGAAAAAATCATCCGTTATGAAGCCGTGCATGAAATTTCCGGCTGGAGCGACCTGAGGCGGCGCCTCGATCCGCCGGACCGCAAGTGTTTCGCGTTTTTCCACCCGACGCTGGCCGACGATCCGCTGATTTTTGTCGAGGTCGCGCTGACCCAGGACATCCCGGACGCGATCGCGCCGCTGCTCGCCGACGGCCGCCCGCCGCTGGACATCCGGTCGGCGCGCACCGCCGTGTTTTATTCAATCTCCAACTGCCAGAAGGCGCTGAAAGGCGTGTCCTTCGGCAACTTCCTGATCAAACAGGTCGCCGCGGAACTGAAACGCAATTTCCCCCAGCTGCGGAATTTCGTCACGCTGTCACCGGTGCCGGGGTTTGTATCGTGGCTGAAACGCGAACATCCCGCTGCGCCGGCGCTGCAATTCCTCGCCCAGCAGAACTGGCATGCCGACCCTGCTGCGGCGATGCGCCTGCGGCCATTATTGCAGGACCTGCTGGCCGCCTACCTGTTCGAGGCAAAAAACGCATCGGGCCGGCCCGCGGATCCGGTCGCCCGTTTCCACCTCGGCAACGGCGCCTGCATTGAACATGTGCGCTGGCTGGGCGACATCTCGGACAAGGGATTGCGCAACGGCGCCGGCTTCATGGTCAACTATCTCTACGACCTCGACAACATCGAGGCCAACCATGAAGCGCACATCAAGCACGGCACGATATTCGCGTCGCGCCAGGTGCGCGCACTGCGCCCCGAAGGAAGTCACCTTGGGGGACGCCCGGAAAAAAGCCGCGGCTGATCAGCGCGGTTTTCCCCGATCCTCGTTACCTTCGCTCGTTACCGCTTATTCCCGAGCAGCGTGTGGCGGCACTTGCGCGCGCCGCAATGGCAGGGATGGTCGCGTTTCTGTTTTGCCGTGTGCCGCTCTTCCAGCACCAGGTTGTAGTCGTAAGACAATTCCTTACCCGCCGCGATCGCGCGGATGGCATCGATGAACACGCGGCCGTCTTCCTCGTTGGCCTCGCAGTTCGGTGCACAGGAGTGATTGATCCAGCGCGCCGGCCCGCCGTGTTTCGTGGCGTCGATGACGACCTTGTCGGTGGCCGCGAACAGCATGGTGTGCGAAGAACCGTCATGCAGATCGCCATACAGCCGGTCCGCCTTCGCGTGCGACATGCGCTCGCCGGTGTACTCGAGGATGCGCGCGCCCTTGGCAATCGCATTCACCGCAAACACGCCGCGACCATGGATAGGTGAATTACGCACGGCGACTTTGGGCGCAGCTTTTTTGACAGCCGTTTTTTTGGCGGCCGCTTTTTTGATGCCTGTGCTTTTAATTAACTTGTTGTTTTTTAACGTTTTTTTTTCTGGTTTTACGGGTGCTGCTACGGGTCTTCTTCTTGGATTGAGTCATCGCTTGCGGGGAACCTGTGTGGTGATTTCGGGTTGCAAAAAGGTAAAGTCGCAGCCCTCATCGGCCTGCGTGATCTGGTCCATGAACAACTTGCGGTAACCGCGGCCGTCATCCTTGCGCGCCGCCGGCGCCTTCCAGCGTTTGCGCCGCGCTGCGAGTTCGGCATCACTCACCAGCAATTCAAGTTTGCGCGCCGGCACATCGAGCCGGATGCGGTCGCCGTTCTGCACCAGGCCCAGCGTGCCGCCCATCGCCGACTCCGGCGTCACGTGCAGCACGATCGCGCCAAACGCAGTGCCGCTCATGCGCGCGTCCGAAATCCGCACCATGTCCTTGACACCCTTGGCCGCAAGTTTTTTCGGTATCGGCAGGTAACCCGCCTCCGGCATGCCCGGCGCGCCCTTCGGCCCGGCATTTTTCAGCACCAATATGTCATTCGCGTTAACGTCGAGTTTGGGATCATCGACGCGGTCCGCCATGTCTTCCAGCGATTCGAACACCACCGCACGGCCTTCATGGCGCGTGAGTTTCGGATCCATCGCCGCCTGCTTGATGATCGCGCCGCCAGGCGCCAGGTTGCCGCGCAGCACCGCGATGCTGCCGCCGGCGAACACCGGATTCTTGAACGGCCGCACCACTTTCTGGTCCCACGCCGGCAGCGCAGCAGCGAGGTCTTCGCCCAGCGTCCTGCCGGTGACCGTGAGCGCTTTCAGATTGAGTTGGTGTTTGATTTCGCGCAGGATCACCGCGAGGCCGCCGGCCTTGTAGAGATCCTCCATGTAACCCTGTCCGGTCGGCTTCAGATCGACCAGCACCGGCGTATCGCGGCCCATTTTGTCAAAGGCGTCGAGGTCTAGCTTGATGCCCAGTCGCCCCGCCATCGCCGCGAGATGCACGATGGCATTGGTCGAACCACCGACGGCAAACAGCACGCGCAGCGCGTTCTCGAAAGCCTCGACGGTCATGATCTTGTCCGGCGTCAGTTTTTCCTTGGCCATCGCCACTGCACGCGCGCCGCTGGCTTCGGCCTGACGCAGGCGATCAGCCATCACCGCCGGCACGCAGGAACCGCCCGGCAGCATCATGCCCATCGCCTCGGTGCACAGCGCCATCGTGCTCGCAGTTCCCATCACCATGCAGGTACCCGCGGACGGCGCCAGCTTGTTGTTGATCTCGCCGATTTCCTGCTCGGAAATCTCGGTCGCGCGGTACTTGCCCCAGAAACGCCGGCAATCGGTACAGGCGCCCAGGCGTTCGCCCTTGTGGTCGCCGGTAATCATCGGCCCGGTCACCAGCATGATCGATGGGACATTGGCGCTCGCCGCACCCATCAGCAGCGCCGGTACCGTCTTGTCGCAACCGCCGATCAGCACCACCGAGTCGACCGGCTGGCCGCGCATCATTTCTTCGGTATCGACCGACATCAGGTTGCGCAGGTACATGCTGGTCGGGTAGGCAAACGATTCGTGCAGCGTGATTACCGGGAATTCCACCGGCAGGCCGCCGGCGAGCATCACGCCGCGTTTCACCGCCTCGATCAGCTCCGGCACATTGCGGTGACAGGCATTGAAGCCGCTAAAGGTATTGGTGATTCCGACGATGGGCCGGTCCAGCGCGTCATCGGTATAACCCATCGCCTTGACGAAGGCCTTGCGCAGGAACAGCGAAAAACCCTCGTCGCCGTAAGCGGTGAGGCCTTTGCGCATGCCGGTTTTTCGGGCAGCGCTTTTGGGTTTCTTTTCAGCCATGGGGAGTTGGTCAAATCAGGAGTGAAAATCAGGAACGCACGATAGCTGAAGGGCCTGACCGAGGCAAGGCGCACCGCTCCTGCCTGCCACAGCACATCGTGTTCTGAACCGGCCTGCGGAACCGGCGACCTTTACACGCCGCGGAACACCGGCGGCCGTTTTTCGATAAAGGCACGCAGCGCCTCCTTCGTATCCTCGGTGCCGCGCAACTTGCCGTTCATGGTGTTCTGCATTTCCAGGTGCTGCTCGGCGCTCTGGTCATAGGCGCGGCGCAGCGCCATCTTGGTCATGCGCACCGCCAGCGGCGCCTTGCTGTTGATGCGTCGTGCCAGCGCCAGCGCCTCGTCCATCAGCTTGTCATGGGGCACCACCGCGTGCAGCAGCCCCCAGGACTTGGCCTTCGCGGCATCGAAAGGCTCGCCGAGCAGGCAGATCTCGCTGGCGATGGCATGCCCCACCAGGCGCGGCAGCGTCCA
>CAMBCD010000282.1 GCA_945863085.1 Bordetella parapertussis | reverse complement strand
TTTGGTGAGTCTGGGCATGATCGCGCGCACATTAACGTCGTCGTTGCACAGCACGGCCACACCGTAGTACGGCAGGCGTTCGTCAAAATCGACGAAGGCCTGCTTCAACTTGTCCAGAGAGTGGTCGTAGGTTTCCATGTGGTCGGCATCGATATTGGTGACCACGGACAGCACCGGCTGCAGATGGAGAAACGAGGCATCCGATTCGTCGGCTTCGGCGACGATGAATTCGCCGGCGCCCAGCCGGGCGTGTGCACCGGCGCTCTCCAACCGGCCGCCGATGACAAAGGTCGGATCCAGTCCGCCTTCGGCCAGCACGCTGGCGGCAAGACTGGTGGTCGTGGTCTTGCCATGCGTGCCGGCAACCGCAATGCCCTGCTTCAGACGCATCAACTCCGCCAGCATCAGCGCCCGCGGCACCACCGGCACATGCCGGGCTCGCGCCGCAACAACCTCCGGGTTGTCAGCCTTGACCGCACTGGAAATCACCACGACATCGGCAGTGGCGACATGCGCCGCGGCATGGCCGATGTGGACCTGCGCGCCAAATCCGGCCAGGCGGCGCGTGGCATTGCTTGCACTCAAATCAGAGCCGCTGACGGCATAACCCAGGTTCAGCAGCACTTCGGCAATGCCGCTCATTCCTGCGCCACCGATACCTACGAAGTGAACCTGTCGCACTTTATGTCTCATGCGGGGGCAAGCTCCGTGCAGAATTCAGCCACTTTCTGTGCTGCGTCCGGTTTGCCCACGGCCCGTGCGGCACGCGCCATTTCCAGCAGTTTGGTGCGCGTCAGCCCGCGCAAGGTCTCCGCCAGTGATTGTGGCGTCAGCGTGCCCTGCGGCATCAGCAATGCAGCGCCGCGGTCGGCCAGATACGCGGCATTGCGCGTCTGATGGTCATCCGCGGCGTACGGGAAAGGCACCAGAATGCTGCCGACTCCGGCCACGGCAAGTTCAGTGATGGTGGTTGCACCGGCGCGACAGATCACCAGATCGGCTTCGCCGTAACGCAAGGCCATGTCGTCGATGAAGTCGACAATTTCAGCATCCACACCAACACTGCGATAGGTTTCGCGCAGCTCCGCCACATGCGCTGCGCCGGCCTGATGCGTCACCACCGGCCGCTCGCCCTGCGCCAACAGGGCCAGCGCTTCGGGCACCGTCACATTGAGCGCCTTCGCGCCGAGGCTGCCGCCAACGACCAGCACCCGCAGCGGTCCGCTGCGATTGGCAAAGCGCGCCTCGGGCGGCGCCAGGTTGACGATGTCGGTGCGCACCGGATTCCCGGACCAGATCACATCGACCCGGCCGTTGAACGCGTCTGGAAACGCCGCCAGTACGCGGTCGGCAACACCGGCCAGCACGCGATTGGCCAGCCCCGGAACTGCGTTCTGTTCGTGGATCAGCAACGGTTTGCCGAGCAGCGCCGCCATCATGCCGCCGGGAAACGCCGCGTAACCGCCCATGCCCAGCACCACGTCGGGACGATGGCGGAAAATCGCCCTCGCGCTCTGCCAGAACGCGATCAGCAGCGACGCCGGCAACAACAGCTTGCGCAGCCAACCCTTGCCGCGCACACCGCCGAAGCGGATCCACACCGTCGCAAACCCTCGCGGCGGGATCAGCCGTTCCTCCATGCCGCCGCTGGCCCCCAGCCAGACCACGTTCCAGCCGCGACCGCGCAGCACCTCGGCCACAGCCAGCGCCGGAAATATATGCCCGCCGGTGCCGCCGGCCATGATGAGGATGGTCCGGCTCATACGGTGAATCCCCGCGCAAGCTGCCGGTTTTCCCAATCCACGCGCAGCAGCACTGCCAGCGCACAGCAGGTCGCGAGGATGGCACTGCCGCCGAAGGACAGCAGCGGCAGCGTCAGACCCTTGGTCGGCAACACGCCCATGTTGACGCCCATGTTGATAATGACCTGCACACCGATCCACAGACCGATGCCCTGCGCCACCAGCGCGGCATACGGACGCTCAAGGTCGGATGCACGCCGGCCGATCGCAAAAGCGCGCCAGACAATCCACGCAAACAGCAGCGTCAATGTCAGCACCCCGGCAAAACCGAGCTCCTCGGCAATCACCGCCAGCAGGAAATCGGTGTGCGCCTCGGGCAGGTAAAACAGCTTTTCAACGCTGCCGCCAAGCCCGACGCCAAACCACTCGCCGCGGCCGAAGGCAATCAGCGCGTGCGACAGCTGATATCCCTTGCCGTACGGGTCGGCCCAGGGATCCATGAAGCCGATCACGCGCTGCATGCGGTACGGGCTGCTCCAGATCAGCAGCAGGAAACCGATCAGCAGCATCAAGATCAGTCCCGCGAACAGCCGCCAGTTCATGCCGCCGAGGAACAGGATGCCCATCGCAATCACGGTGATCACCGCGAACGCGCCGAAATCCGGCTCGCGCAGCAGCAGCCCGCCGGTCAGCAGCATCACGCCAGCCATCGGCAAAAACCCCTTGCGCAGGCTGTGCATGAATGCGGCCTTGCGCACGGTGTAATCAGCGGCGTAGAGCACCGCGCAGACCTTCATTAATTCTGACGGCTGCAGATTGGCGAAACCGAGCGGCAGCCAGCGCCGGCTGCCGTTGACTTCGCGCCCGATGCCTGGAACCAGCACCAGCGCCAGCAGCACCAGTCCGAATACAAACAGGATGGGGGCGGCGCGTTGCCAGATGCGCAGCGGCACCTGGAAAACCAGGCCGCCGGCGACCAGGCTGACCAGCACATACGCCGCATGCCGGCTCAGGTAATACACCGCGCTGTTGCCGGTGACGCGGCTGGCTTCGGCAATCGCAATGGAGGCGGAATACACCATCACCATGCCGAATCCGAGCAGCAGCACGGTGACCCAGATCAGGGTACTGTCGTATTCCTGCCCCGCGCTGCGCGGGTTGAGGGGATGGTTGAGGGTGGCGAAACTCACGCGCACCTCTCTTGCAAGGCCGCCACCGCAGCAGCAAACACTTCCGCGCGATGGATGTAATTGCGGTACATGTCGTAACTCGCGCAGGCGGGCGACAGCAACACCGCATCGCCGGCCTGCGCGGCATTGAATGCCAGCTCCACCGCCTGCGTCATGTCGGCTGCACGCAACACCGGCACGCGCTTGCCGATGGCATCGGCAATGCGCCCGGCGTCACGCCCGATCAGCACCACGGCACGCGCCTTGTGTTGTGCAGCCGCGGCGAGCGGCGCGAAATCTTGGCCCTTGCCGTCGCCGCCGGCGATCAGCACCACCGGCTGCGGCATGCCCGTCAGCGCGGCCACCGTGGCCCCGACGTTGGTGCCCTTGGAATCGTCGTAGAACTGTATATTATTGATTTTATTGATATTTTTAACGCGGTGCGGCAAGCCGTCAAAAGCCAGGCAGGCGCTGGTGATGGCGCTGTCGGCAACACCGACCGCCCGGCACAGCGCACCCGCCGCCAGCGCATTGGCCGCGTTATGCAAACCGGCAACGCGCAATGCAGCCACCGGCGCCAGCGCAACATCGCCGCGCATCAGCATTGATTCTTTGCCCCTGCCGCCAATGCCCCACGCTTCCTGATCGCGCGGCGCATCCAGCCCGAAACGGACCACGCGACGACCGGGCTGCGCCATGCCTTCACTCCATACATCCTGGCGATTGAGCACCTGCGTGCCGTCGCCGGCGAAGATGCGGCTTTTGGCGGCGGCGTATTCGCGCATGCCGTCATACCGGTCGAGATGATCTTCGGACAGGTTCAATACCGTCGCCGCACGCGGTTGCAGCGATATCGTGCTTTCCAGCTGGAAGCTCGACAGCTCCAGTACAAACACACCAGGCCGCAGTACGCCTTTTCCCGCGCCGTCTTCAATCTCCGTCAACGCATCCAGCACTGGCAAACCGATGTTGCCCGCCACTACAGGGCGCAGCGCTGCAGCCTTGCAGATTTCGCCGACCAATGCCGTCACCGTGCTTTTGCCGTTGGAACCGGTGATTGCAATCACCGGCGGCGCATCGCTGCGCGTGGCCAGCGCCTGCGCAAACAGCTCCACGTCACCCACCACCGGCACGCCCCGTCCCGCGGCCTGCGCGATGGCACCGGCACGCCGATCAACACCCGGACTCACCGCGATCATGTCGACACCATCAACATCGGGTGCCACGCCAAGTGCGAGCGGCAGCTGCGGCAATTCCCGGCGCAGCACGGCCGCATGCGGTGGTGCGGCGCGACTGTCCGTCGCGCGCACGTCGGCGCCGTGGCGCTGCA
>CAMBCD010000281.1 GCA_945863085.1 Bordetella parapertussis | reverse complement strand
AAACCACCGACCGGCGCCGGGAACACCGGGAATGACAATTTCTGGCCCAGCAGCGTGGTGCCGAGATCGATCTTTCGCACGTCGACCAGCACACGCTGGCGCAGTGCCAGCGCATCCAGCGCGGCGCGATTCCGGCGCAGGGTCATTTCCGAATCGGCACCACCCATCAGGTGATCCCACACCGGTGCCGGCAGCTTGCGGTGCGCGGCGAGTGCGATCTCCTGCAGCGTGTCGAACTGGCCCGGCGCTTTTTTCTCCAGGCCCAGCGGATTGGATGTTTTTTTTGCGGGCCTTGCTGCGCCTGCGTTTTTGGCTGCGGATTTGCGGATTGCGGTTTTTTTGCTGGCTGATTTGCTGACTGCGTTTTTCCTGCGGGCAACGGCCATTGGCGGCTCCATGGTCCCGTTGGCGGGCGCCGACCGGGATTTAATTTAATTTACGTTTAAAATCAAATACTTATAATCATATGCAAAAATTACCGATCTTGCATGTAGCGCTTCTCCCATGCCTCGACAGCGTCCAGCTCCAGTACTTCGTTGTAATCCTTCATCGACAACATGCGATCACGCAGGGCTTTGGTATTGCCGTCACGTTTCAAGGTCCCCAGCGCTTCGCTGATCGCAAACCCCGCGGCATTACGTGCCAGCCCCGGAAAAATCGCAATGCGGAAACCCAGCCTCTCGATTTCCGGCACCGTCAGTTCACCAAGTTTCCCGCCGCCATCGATATTGACCAGGCAGGGCGCACCGGATTCACCAGTGACCCGTTTCAGGTCTTCGAGAATGGTCGGGCTGTTTTTCAGCTCAACAAACACCACGTCGGCCCCCGCCTTGCGGTAGGCCTGGCTGCGGCGGATGGCCTCATCCAGGCCAAGACCGGTCGCTGCGTCGGTGCGTGCAATGATGATGAAATCCGGATCCCGCCTCGCCGCCACGGCTGCCTCGATCTTGCCGGCATGTTCCGCCAGCGACACCACGGGACGTGAACCCGGCAGGTGGCCACAACGTTTGGGCGCGACCTGGTCTTCGATATGGATGGCGGCAACACCGGCACTTTCGAATTCGCGCACGGTGTGGCGCACATTCACCGCATTGCCATAACCGGTGTCCGCATCACAAATCAGAGGAATGTCGACACAGGCCGCCGCACGGTGCGCATGCGCCGCGAACAGCGTCAGGTCGACCATGCCGACATCGGGCTGGCCGAGCAGGCTGGCCGACACGCCATTGCCGGTCATGTATACCGCCTCATACCCCGCCTTCTGAACCAGCCGCGCACCATAGGCGTCATAAATGCCGGGCGCCACGATCATGCCACCCTCGGTCAAACGTTTGCGCAACTGCTGCCGCACCGCAGGTTTTACACTCATCATTTCTCACTCACCATTCATCACTGCGGTCAAAGTCCCAGCTTTTTCTTCACGGCTTCGGTTTCCTTCGTGTCCTGCACCAGCTGCGCACGGAAGGCATCCGGTCCCTGGAAACCGTCAAGCTGGCTCACGCGTTTCAGATAGGTTTTCCATTCCTCGGTCTGCTGTGCTTTCTGGATCGCCCCCGCAAGGCGGTCAACCACCGGCTTCGGCGTACCCGCCTTGGCCATGATGCCGCGCCACTGGTAACGCACCACGTTCCAGCCTTTTTCCTTGTAGGTCGGCACATCGGGGAAATCCTCCAGACGTTTGTCTGCCGACACCGCCAGCACGCGCACCTTGCCAGCATTGATCATCGGCTTGACGTTGCCGGGGTTGGTCGCGGCGGCATCGACATGACCACCAGCCACAGCGGTCAATGCCGGGCCGCCGCCGGGATACGGCACCCAGGTGGCTTTGAATTTCGCCGCTTCCGAGAACACTTCCCAGGCCACACGATGGGAACTGATGGCAAAGGGACCGCTGATATTCAGGTATTCCGGCTTTTTGCGCGCGAAAGCGACGAACTGGTCAATAGTCTTGAACGGCGTCGAGGTATGTACGATCAGACCGTAGGGATCAATCTGTGAACGCGCAATCATTTGCAGGTCATCGGATTTGAACTGCGCGGTTTTTTCACTGAACAGCGTGGCCAGTGTCAGCGTGTTGGCGGCAATGGTATAGCCGTCGGCAGCACCACGTACCAGCGAATTGGTCATGATGATGCCGGAACCTCCAGTACGATTCTCGACGATCACGTTCTGGCCCAGTTCGGTGGTCAGCAATTTCGCCATCGTCCGCGCGTAAATGTCCACCGGCGAACCGGCGGCCGACCAGCACAGGATGGTGATCGGACGTGTTGGCCAGGTTTGAGCCGTGGCAATGCCGGTAAAACCTGCCAGCAGCAATGCTGCAAAAACTCGTTTGGATTTCATTTTGCTTCCTCCATGAGGCCTTTCAGGCCGCCTTTTTGATTTCAAATTTGTATTTAGCGAGCTTGGCGTCATCGAGCGTGACGCCCAGCCCCGGCCCCTGCGGCAACGCAATGCTGCCTTTGGACAGATCCAGTTTCCCGGTCACGATATCGTCTTTGGTTTTCAGCGGCCCCACGCACTCGAGGCCGTCGATGACGTTGTTCGAAGTTGCCGCCAGCATGATTTCCGCCATGGTGTTTACCCCCAGACCGAAACCATGGCCGACCACGCAGCGGATGCCCGCCGCTTCCGCGGTGGCGATCATGCGCCGGGTGGTCAGGAAACCGCCCTGCTTCATGACCTTGACCTTGACGATGTCGGCGGCATCGGCGCGGATGATGTCGATCAGGCTGGCATGATCCACCACCGATTCATCGGCCATGATGGCCAGGCCGACCGCATTCGCGGCCTTGCGCACCCGCGCCATGCCGGCAATGTCATGCGCCGGCACCGGCTGCTCGAACAACTGCAGCTTGTACGGCGCAATCAGTTCAGCAAGTTTGATCGAGGTGTCGGCGTCATAACCGGCATTGGCGTCGATGCGGATGTTGAAATCCGGACCACAGGCCTCGCGCACGGCCTTGATGCGGTCGCGGTCGGCATGAATGTCGGCACCGACCTTGATCTTGCAGGATCGGAAACCCTGATCCTGCCAGGCCTTCGTTTCCTTCGCCGCATTTTCCGGCGACTGGATGCTGATCCAGGCGTTGAAGTGGAGCCGGTCCTTCACCGCACCACCGAGCCAGGTATGCACCGCCACACCCGCAACCCGTGCGGCGAGATCTGTGCAGGCCATGTCGATGGTGGCCTTCGCGTCGTAAAACTCCTTGACCACCGACTCGAGTTTGGCATTGACGCGGTGGATGTTGGTCGGATCCATGCCGATCACCGCCGGCGCCAGGCGTGATTCGATCATCGCCAGGCTGTCCTCTATGCTTTCCTTGGAATACCCCGGCGTCGGATCGATGTTGCCGTAACCGACAGCGCCACCGGTCGCGGTGATGCGCACGATCGCGCTTTTCACCACCGACTTTGACAGATAGGCATTCTTGAATTCCATGACCAGGGGCATGGCCACCCCGAAAACTTCCACCCGTTCGATTTTCAGATTCATGCTGTCTGTACCTTTAAATTCCAGTCAGGATGTTTTTGCAGGAACGGAATCAAGCCGCCTGCAGCCAGTAAAGCCTGCACCGCTGCGGGCAGCGGCGGCACCGTACGGGCGATATTGCGCGCAGCGACAGTCACGCGGCCCGAAGACGGATCGATTTCAATCGCGTCACCGGGACTGATGCCGCTGGTGTCGCACTCGATCACCGCCAGTCCGTTGTTGATCGCGTTGCGGAAAAACTGCCGGCCGAAAGACGGTGCAACAATCGCGGCGACCCCCATCCGGTGCATGATGTGCACCGCCTGCTCGCGTGAGGAATTGATGCCGAAGTTTTTACCGGCCACCAGCACGTCCCCCTTCTGAAAGGCCTTGGCGAACCCCGGCAATACCTGGTCGAAGGCGACCGTCGCGATGTATGCCGTGTCCTTGCCCGGCAGGTATTTGCTCGAACAATGGATGTCGGTACTGACTTCGTCGCCCAGCACGCGGGCGCTGCCCTTGATGATATTCATGACGATCTCCTGCGTTATGCCGCTGCACGCCAGTTGCCGCCGGCGACGGTGCGTGCATCAGTGATGACACCGGTCAGTGCAGACGCCGCAACTGTTGCCGCCGAACCGATCCAGATTTCCGAATCGGGATTGCCCAGCCGGCCCTTGAAATTGCGGTTGGCGCTGGAAATCACCACCTGCCTGTCGCCGGCAATGTAATGGCCGGTGATGTTGACGCAGGTGCCGCAGCCCGCCGCTTCCACCGAAGCGCCGGCAGTTGTAAGGAT
>CAMBCD010000280.1 GCA_945863085.1 Bordetella parapertussis | reverse complement strand
GGGTCAGCGTAACAAATGCCGAGCCGGGCTGCTGCAGCCAGGCCGCTGCGGAGGCAGGTGCCGGTGTTGCGATGCCCAGTTCGCGCGCAATGGCAGCGCGGGCGAGCGGCAGCAGGATGTGCCCTTGATCAGACATGGGGTGATTTTCTCCCGGCGGCGCAGGGCTTTTGTTCGCGACTGCTACAATCCGCCTGTCCGATTTTACGACAACCCGGGTCACTTGATGCCGCGTTATGTTGCACTCATTCCTGCTGCCGGCAGCGGTTCGCGCATGCAAACCGAAATTCCCAAGCAGTATGCGCTGCTCGCCGGCAAGCCCCTGCTGCAGCATGCCGTGCATGTGCTGTGCGCGCATGCGCGCATCGAGCAGGTGTTCATCGTGCTGTCGCCAGGCGATCAGCGTTTCGGCGAATGTGACTGGCGTGCCTGCGGCGGGAAACTCACCGCCCTCTATTGCGGCGGCGAGACCCGCGCCGCCAGCGTATTCAACGGCCTGCTCGCGGCGAATGATGCGATTGACGGCGCGGACTGGGTGCTGGTGCATGATGCGGCGCGGCCGTGCCTGCGTGCCGCGGACATCGACCGGCTGATTGTGGAGGTCGGCGACAGCGAGACCGGCGGCCTGCTGGCGGTGCCGGTGGCCGATACGCTGAAACGCGGGAATGCCGGCGGTGAAGTGCTGCAGACCGAAGCGCGCGAACATCTGTGGCGCGCGCAGACCCCGCAGATGTTCCGCTACCGGGTGCTGATCGAGGCCCTGCGCCGTGCCGACATCGCGGTGGTGACCGATGAATCCAGCGCCGTCGAGCAGACCGGCGCGAAACCGAAACTGGTGGCGGGCAGCGCGAGCAACTTCAAGGTTACTTATCCTGAAGACCTCGCACTGGCGGAACTCATACTGAAAGAGCGTAAATGAGCATGCGTATCGGGCAGGGTTTTGATGTGCACGCGCTGGTCGCCGGGCGCAAACTGATCATCGGCGGGGTGACCATTCCTTTCGAGCGTGGCCTCGCCGGGCATTCCGATGCCGACGTGCTGCTGCACGCAATCTGTGATGCCTTGATCGGCGCGGCAGGGCTGGGCGACATCGGCAGGCATTTTCCCGATACCGATCCGCGTTACAAAGGCATCGACAGCCGCGAGCTGCTGCGCGCCGTGGCGCGCCTGCTTGCCGAGCATCACTATGCAGTGGCCAACATCGATTCCACGATCATCGCGCAGGCGCCGAAAATGGCGCCGCATATTCCGGCGATGCGCGAGCATATCGCCGCCGACCTGGGCGTGGCGGTGGACAGCATCAACGTCAAGGCCAAGACCGCGGAAGGGCTGGGTCTGGTCGGTCGCGGCGAGGGCATCGTTGCCGAAGCGGTGGCGCTGATCGTCCCTGACACATCCGTCCGCTAGCCGCGCAAAATCCGGCGGTAAAAGACCGGGAACAAAAGTCCGGCCTATAATCGGCTTCCTGCAGGCTACAAGCGAAAGCGCAATCATGAACGGTGCGGACTGGGCTTCAGTGTTTGTGCGCGCGCAATCCGACCGCGCCATGCCCGATGCGCTGGCATTGCCGCACTGGGGTGATGAGCAATGGGGCAAACTGCTGTTGCATACGACGGTGCGGCCGTTCCGCGCAGGCGAATTTGTCATCCAGCGTGGCGCCGAAGATCGCACGCTGTACCTGGTTGCGGCCGGATCGCTGGAAGTGGGTGTGACCCAGGTTGACGGCGTTACCATGACCTCGCTGGCGCGCATCAGCGCCGGCAGTGTCCTCGGTGAACAATCCTTTTTTGACGGCCAGCCGCGTTCGGCCAATGTCTGGGCGGTGGCGGACGGCACCTTGCTGCTGCTGCCGTTCGAAGCGTTTACGCGATTCGGCGAGGCCGATCCGGCGCTGGCGCGTGATTTCCTGTTTGCGATGGCGCGGGTGCTGTCGATCCGGCTGCGCAATACTTCGTTCAGGTTACGCCGCTGACGGCAACTCCACGCGGGCGCGCAATCCGCCGCCTTGCCGCGGTAAAAGTTTCACCATGCCGCCATGCAGGCGGGCAATGCGGTCAACGATGGCGAGTCCGAGGCCGGTGCCGCTGGTGGAGCGTGCGCTGTCCATGCGCGTGAATGGCTGCAGCATGCGCTCTGCGTCGGCTTCCGGAATGCCGGGGCCGCGATCCAGTACTTCAAGATAAATGATTTTTCCGTCGCGGCCGGTGCTGATGTCCACGACATCACCGCCGTGGTGCAAGGCGTTGTCGATCAGATTGGTCAGCAGCCGCTGCATGGCCTGCGCCCGCAGCGGCAGCTGCGGCAGCGGTGCCGGTGTGAAGTGCACCGTCTTGCCGTGGCACGTGTAGCGTTCAACGACCGATTGCACCAGTGCATTGAGGTCGGCATCGGCCGCTGCCGTTTCGGCATCAATCGGGCGCGCGAAATCGAGGAACTGGCCGATGGCGGCATCGATGTCGCCGATGTCCTGCGCGACGCCGGCCTTGAGGTCGGCTGCGCCGTGGTCATCAAGCATTTCCAGCGCCAGCCGGATGCGCGCCAGCGGTGTGCGCAGGTCATGCGACACACCGGCGAGCAGCAATGCGCGTTCCTCGTCCTGGCGCTGGATGTCGGCGGCCATGTTGTTGAAGGCATGCGCCAGCGTGCGGATTTCCACCGGGCCGGATTCGGTGATGCGCGGCGGTGTTGCGCCGCGCCCCAGTTGTTCCGCGGCCCGGGTCAGTTCGCGCAGCGGACGGTTGATGCGGGCAACGACCAGGAACGCGCCGACCAGCGCCAGCGCCAGCACCAGCGCGCCCCAGCCGATCCAGCGCAGCGGTTCATTGCGTTCGATGCGCGAGCGCGGCAGCGACACCCAGAATTCCTCATTGTCGATGCGGAAACTGACCCATACGCCCTTGATGCCTTCACGTTCGAGGGCAAGCCGGGTCTGCGGTCCCAGGTCCTGGCGCAGCCGGCGCTCCATGATGCGCAGGAACGGCCGGTCGGGCAGCGGCGGTGAGGCTTCAGAGGGATCGCCGGCGTAGACCTGGATGCCTTCGCGCTCCGCCAGTTCATCGAGCAGCGCAAAACGGCGGGCCGGTTCGGCGGTGACCAGCGCGGCACGCGTCAGGTTGACCACGCTGACCACCTGCTGCGCGGTCTGCAGCGCGCGCGGTTCGACCTCGGAGGCGCGGAAAATCTGCAGCCAGGTGAGATGGGCGACGACCAGCAGTGCCGCGATCAGCAGCACAGTGCGCCACAGTAACGTCCGCGGCCACAGGGTCATTTCGGGGTGACTGGTAACTGGTGATTGGTAATTGGTGATGAGTAATGGGTACTGGGGAATGGGTTGAAACGTACGGCAGCCATGTTTTTTCTCTCACCCATTACTCATTACCCATCACGGATTTACTGAGCTTTGCCGTCGGGGATGAACACGTAGCCAAAGCCCCAGACGGTCTGGATGAAGGCCGGTTTCGCGGCATCGGGTTCGATGATCTTGCGCAGCCGCGACACCTGCACGTCGATTGAGCGGTCGAAGGCGCCGAATTCGCGGCCACGGGCCATTTCCATCAGCTTGTCGCGCGACATCGGTGTGCGCGGATGTTCGACCAGCACCTTGAGCAGTGCGAATTCACCGGTGGTCAGCGCCACATCCGTGCCGGCGCGGGTCAGCGTGCGGGTGCCGAGGTTGAGCCGGAATTCGCCGAATTCGACAATCTGCGCCGCGGCGCCCGGTGCGCCTGGCGGTGCCGCCGGTGGCTGCCGGCGCAGCACGGCCTGGATGCGCGCCACCAGTTCGCGCGGGTTGAAGGGTTTGGGCATGTAGTCATCGGCGCCGATTTCGAGGCCGACGATGCGGTCGACGTCGTCGCCCTTGGCGGTGAGCATGATGATCGGCAGCATTTCGCCGCTGCCGCGCAGCCGCCGGCAGATCGACAGGCCGTCCTCGCCGGGCAGCATCAGGTCGAGGATCATCAGGTCGTAGCGTTCACGGGTGAGCTGGCGGTTCATGTCCACCGCGTCGGACACCACGCGCACCGCGTAGCCCTGCTCGTTGAGGTAACGGTTGAGCAGGTCACGCAGCCGTGCGTCGTCGTCGACTACCAGGATGCGGGTTTTGGTCTGTATGGTCTGTGTCATGGCGCAATCCTAGCCAGTTCGTGTGCGGCAAGCCATGCCTTTGAAACAATCTCTTACAAAATGACCGGACTGCGGCGCCGGCAGCCGCGTAGCATGGAGTCGTGGCGATGTTCTCAATTCGGGAAACCGGGGTGATTCATGCCGCGGCAGACCCGCCC
>CAMBCD010000279.1 GCA_945863085.1 Bordetella parapertussis | reverse complement strand
CAAGGCTGAAGGCAAGTCGGGCGACGACCGCAAGAAATTCATGAGCAGCTGTCTGAAAGGCTGATTTTTCAGGGCAGTGGCCGTCGCATCGCGGCGGTTGCCTGAAAAGGCAAAAAGGGCATACTGGAAACGGTATGTCCTTTTTCTTTGGTGCCGCAGCCTTGCATCGTGCCGTCGTCGTATTGCGCGCCGGCGTGATCTGCATGGTTTGCGTTGGTCCAGGAGCGGGTATGAATGCCGTCGCCGCTGACAGTGTTGAAGCGCGCCGTGCGCGCATGGCTGAGGAGGTCGCGCAGATGGCACGCGACTCGGCGCGCGAGACCGGACGCAATACACTTGATGAGCGGGTGATGACGGCGCTGGGCAAAGTGGAGCGCCATCGCTTCATGCCGTCGACGCAGTCTGCCCATGCCTACGAAAACCGGCCTTTGTCCATCGGCCATGACCAGACCATTTCGCAGCCGTTCATCGTGGCCTTGATGACGGATCTGCTGAACATCAAACCCGGCGACAAGGTACTGGAGATCGGCACCGGCCTCGGTTACCAGGCGGCGGTGCTCGCCGAACTGGCGCGGGCGGTGTACACCATCGAGATCGTTGAACCGCTGGGCCGCTCCGCGGCAGGCGCACTGGCCGCGGCGGGTTACTGGAACGTGCAGCCGCGCATCGGCGACGGTTACCGGGGGTGGCCGGAAGAGGCGCCCTTCGACGCGATCATGGTCACCGCCGCGGCACCGTATCTGCCGCAACCGCTGGTGGAGCAGTTGAAGGCGGGCGGGCGGCTGGTGATACCGCTCGGCGAGCGCGGCGAGCGCGGCGCGCAGTCGCTGTATGTCGTCGAGAAAGATGTGCGTGGGGGAGTGACGCAACGCAAAGTCATCGCCGTACGTTTTGTGCCATTCACCGGCGACGCCGTGCGCCGTAACCCGTGACGGCCAACGGTCGTGATTCACAGGCTTGTTTGCAGGATGTGAAATTCCTGCGCGCTGTATTTTGCAGTGCAGCATAACGGGACGTCAGGCACCAAAATAAAGCGATCGGCTTGGTGACTGCACCGATAGATGGCGCAAGCATGCAGTTTTATCCACGGTTTGCGGCTTGCAGCCCGCTGTGCGCACATGGCACGAGGGTTGCTCATGTGATTGGCGTAAGCCATCGGTAGCACAGAGCAGTCAGCAGAGCCGGAGGAGAAATGCGATGACGTGGGCGCATATGATTGATGAATTGGCTGCAGGCCAGCCGCTGTCGGAAAGCGAGGCTGAGGACTTGTTCGCCGCAGTGTTCGACCGCGGCGTTCCCGATCTGGAGCTGGGCGGATTGCTGGCACTGCTTGAACTGCGCCAGATGTCGCAGCAGGAGCTGGTCGGTGTACTGGCGGCGCTGTCGACACGGGTATTCCAGATAACGGCACCGGATACACAATGGCGGCCGGTGCTGATGCCGAGTTACGGCGCGCTGCGTGAGCAGCCGAACCTGCTGCCCTTGCTCGCAATCAGCCTGCAGCGCCTGGGCATTCCGGTGCTGGTGCACGGCATGCTGAGCGGTGAGCAGGGCGTGGCCTCGGCGTACATTTTCCGTGAAATGGGCATCATGCCCTGCGCGAGTCTGGCCCAGGCGCAACAGGAAATGCAGGCCGGGCACCTTGCGTTTGTGCCGACCGGCGCACTGTCGCCGGCACTGGCCGACCTGCTGGCGCTGCGTGTGCGCATCGGTGGCGGGGCACTGGCGCGTGTGCTGGCGCGGCTTGCTGATCCCTTCGGCGGTGGCGCGCTGCAGCTGATTCCGGCGGAACACGGACATGAACGCGTGGTGCTGCAGTCGCTGCTCTGCGACGTGGAAAAAAGCGCGCTGTTGTTCGAAACCCGCGACGGCGATCCAGTGGTTGATGCCCAGTGCCGGCCGGGCATCGAGCTGGTGCGGGATGGCACGGTGCGCCTGTTGTTTGATGCCGAGGTGACGCCGCGCTGCGCGCATCCCCTGCCTTCGGCGCATGACCTGAAGGGCACTGCGCGCTGGATCGGCGGTGTGCTGGAGGGCCGCATTCCGATGCCGGTGCCGATTGCCAACCAGTTTGCCTGCTGTCTCTACGGCACGGGATATGCACAGGATTTGAACCAGGCCAAGGCGATTGCCGCGGTCGAAACCGGCAGCCTCGCCGCTGCGTAGTCGCGCCAGCACTGTTTTTATGCGGTAACGCTGCATTTTTCATAATTACGCGGCAGTTCACCGGTTTTTTCCATGTCAGCATCGTGGGTTTTCCCGGCGGTCTGGTTAGGACGCTGTGCTAAACTGCGCGCAGCTTTTGCGTTTGAATCATTCGATAACAATTCCGAACTAAAAGGAGTGCCCTCATGGGAGCGATATTCCAATCTCTGGGCCGGACCGTACTGGCCGGCTTTGTCATCCTCGTTCTGATCATCATTGCTACGGGTGGCGAGGCTGCGCGCGCCGGCGATCAGGTCTGGTGGGCGTTCGTGATGCGCTGGCTGCATGTGATGTCGGGCGTGATGTGGATCGGCCTGTTGTGGTATTTCAATTTCGTGCAGATTCCGTCGATGCCGAAAATTCCGGACGAGCAGAAACCAGCCATCGGCAAGGTTATCGCGCCGACCGCGTTGTTCTGGTTTCGCTGGGCGGCGCTGGCGACTCTGGCCACCGGCGTGATCGTAGCCGGCAAGTATCTGGGTTCCGCCCTGATGCTGTCTCAGGGCTATGTCACGATCGGCATTGGCATGTGGCTGGGCATCATCATGGCGTTCAATGTGTGGTTCATCATCTGGCCGAATCAGAAGAAGGCCCTGGGCATTGTGCAAGTCGATGCCGCTGCCAAAGCCAAGGCCGCGCGCGTGGCGATGATCACCTCTCGCATCAACACCATGCTGTCGATTCCCATGCTTTTTTGCATGGTTGGGCAGAAATACAATATCTTGTAAGACGTAAAACGCCTCAGACCAAACGCCCGGCACTGCCGGGCGTTTTTGTTGGTGCGTGATGTTCAGCGTGGCGGCGCTACCCGCTCCAGTCCTTCGATTTTCATGCCCGGCTTGATGCCGCGCTTGCGGAACCAGCCGAGATTCATTTCCAGTGCGTAACGCGCCGGGCTGGCGGCGCTGTGCGAATCGCGGGTGTGCGGCTGCATGTCCTCGATATTGATGATGGCGCCGGCATCGTCGATGAAGGCGACCGACAGCGGGATGAACGTGTTCATCATCCACATGCCGTGGTGGGCGATGTTCGGGAACACGAACAGCATGCCGCGGTTCTCCGGCAGCATCCGCCGGTGCATCAGGCCCTGCATGCGGTTAGCATCGTTGCTGGCGACCTCGGCGGTCAGTGCGTGTTTGTTGATGGTCAGTTCGACCTGTGGCATTGCGGCCTGCGCGACGGCGGGCATCAGGCACAGTGCAAGGATCAGCAGCAGGCGTTTCATGCGGAGGCTCCGGGAACGGCGTCGGCCAGCCAGTCGGCAATGGCGTCGCGCAGGCCGGGCACGTCACCGATGGCCTGCAGCAATTCCATTTTCAATCCGGGCCGTTGAAGACTGATTTCCGCCAGCAGTTTTGGCAGGTCTTTTTTCAGGTGTCCGCCCTGTGCCATGAACAGCGGTGCGATATGGATGGAGGTGTGGCCGGCGCCCGCGAGTTCGGCGATGGCATCAGTCAGCGATGGCGTTTGCAATTCCAGGAAGGCGAGTCTGACCGTCAGGTCCTTGCGGTCGGCAGCAACGCGGGCGGCGATGGCGCGGAAGGGTTCGGCCCATTCCGGGTCGCGTGCGCCATGCGCGAACAGCACCAGGCCGGCTTGCGCCACGGCGTCAGCCCTTGCCCGTGCTGCCGAAACCGCCGGCGCCACGGGTGGAGGCAGAAAAATCATCAACGATGTTGAACTCAACTTGCACGACGGGTACGACCACCAGTTGCGCCAGGCGTTCCAGCGGATTGATGGTGAACGCGGCATTGCCGCGATTCCAGGTCGATACAAACAGCTGGCCCTGGTAGTCGGAATCGATCAGGCCGACCAGGTTGCCGAGCACGATGCCGTGTTTGTGGCCGAGTCCGGAGCGCGGCAGGATGATCGCCGCCATGCCGGGATCGGCGATGTGGATGGCCATGCCGGCGGGAATCAGCGCAGTCTGGCCCGGCTGCAGCGTCAGTGGCGCTTCCAGGCAGGCGCGCAGGTCGAGGCCGGCGGAACCAGGAGTGGCGTACTGCGGCAACTGCTCACGCAGCCGCGCGTCGAGAATTTTGACGTCTATGGATGTCATGAAGGTGGTGAACGGAAACCC
>CAMBCD010000278.1 GCA_945863085.1 Bordetella parapertussis | reverse complement strand
CGCGCACCGGTTACGGATTGTGTTCTGGAAATCGACTCCGAACGCGCCGCGGAAGATCCCAAGGTGTTCACCAAAATCCATTTCCACTTCATTGTCACCGGCAAGGGGCTGAAGCCGGCGCAGGTCGAGCGCGCGGTGCATCTTTCGGCGGAAAAATATTGCTCTGCGTCGATCATGCTCGGCAAGACCGCGGCCATCACCCACGACTTCGAGATCCGCGAAGCGGAAGCTTAACCCCCTACCCGTTGTTACAGCAGGAACGAAGTTTCAGTCATCACTTTCGACGACGCCTGCATCACTGCCTTGACCGGCGCCGGCAGCTCCGCACCGCCATGTTGTCGCGCAGTCCTGGCATGGCGCGCTTCGTCGGCGCACATCTGCTCCACGATGGCGCGACTTTTCTGATCGGTTTCCGGCAGACGTGCGAGATGGCCTTCCAGGTGGCGCTCGACCTGGCGTTCGGTTTCCGCGAGGAATCCGAGATTCCATTTGTCGCCCAGCGCACCTGCGGCCGCGCCGATGGCGAAGGAACCGGCGTACCACAGCGGATTCAGCAGGCTCTTGCGCCCGCCCAGTTCGGCAATGCGCTTTTCGGTCCACGCCAAGTGTTCGGTCTCTTCCTGCGCCGCGGCTTCCAGAGCAGCGCGTGCGCCTGAATCGCGCGCGGTCTGTGCCTGCCCTTGATACAGCGCCTGGGCACAGATTTCACCGCTGTGATTCACCCGCATCAGCGCCGCAGCGAGTGCCCGCTGCGCGGCATCCAGGTCGGCATCCGGGAGAGTTTCGCCGGGAACCGGGCGGGTGCTGCGTGCCGGCGCAAACAGCGTGCGCAAACCTTTGTCAAAACCGATGATCAGTTCGTCGATGCGCAACATGGTCAGGCCGCCCTGCCGAACAGGCGTTCCAGCTCGGCACCCGGATCGGCGGCGCGCATGAACGCCTCGCCGACCAGGAAACCGTGCACGGCGTGGGCGCGCATTTTTTCCACATCCTGCGGCTTGAGAATGCCGCTTTCGGTAATCACCAGCCGCTCCGCCGGAATTTTCTGCAACAGGCCCAGCGTGGTTTCCAGGTTTGTCTCGAAAGTGCGCAGGTTGCGGTTGTTGACACCGATCAGCGGTGTCTTGAGTGCCAGTGCGGCATCAAGTTCAGCACCATCATGCACTTCCACCAATACCGCCATGCCCAGTTCGTGCGCGACCGCTTCGAGTTCACGCATGCGGCCAGCCTCCAGTGCGGCGACAATCAGCAGGATGCAGTCGGCGCCGGCGGCGCGTGCCTCGTACACCTGGTACGGATCCATCATGAAATCCTTGCGCAGCACCGGCAGCCTGCAGGCGCCGCGCGCGGCCTTCAGGTCGTCGAGCTTGCCCTGAAAAAACTCGCCGTCCGTAAGCACGGACAGACAGGCCGCGCCGTGCCGTTCGTACGTAGCGGCAATCGCCGCGGGATCAAATTGTTCACGCAGCACACCCTTGCTCGGGCTGGCTTTTTTGACTTCGGCAATCACTGCCGGTTTGCCGGCGGCGATTTTGGCGCGCAGCGCACCGGAAAAATCGCGTGCCGGCGCTGCGGCACGCGCCGCCGCCTGCATCTGCGCCAGCGGCACACGCAACTGCGCGGCACCGATTTCCTGCGCCTTCACCGCAAGGATGCGCTGCAGGATGTCAGACATGGCTTTTGGTAAACCCGACAAACTGGTCGAGTTTCTGCCGCGCCGCGCCGCTGTCGAGCACAGTCAGCGCTTTTTTGACGCCCTCCTTCAGGGTCGGCGCCAGTCCGGCGACATAAATGCTCGCCCCGGCATTAAGCGCAACGATGTCGCGCGCCGCGCCCGGCTTGTTGGCCAGTGCGCCGAGCAACATGTCGCGCGACTGCTCGACACCTTCGACGCGGATCGCGGCGTTGTTATGGGTTTTCAACCCGACGTCCGCCGGCGCCACCATGTATTCGCGCACCTGGCCGTCTTTCAGCTCACCGACCGCGGTAGGTCCGCTGATCGACAGTTCGTCGAGTCCTTCCAGGCCGTGCACGATCATCACGCGACGGCTGCCCAGCCGCTGCAGCACGCGCGCCTGGATGCCGACCAGGTCGGGATGGAACACGCCCATTACCTGCTGTTTTGCCCCCGCCGGGTTGGTCAGCGGCCCGAGGATGTTGAATATGGTTTTGACACCGAGTTCACGGCGCACCGGTGCGGCATGTTTCATCGCGCTGTGATGATTGGGCGCAAACATGAAGCCGATGCCGGTAGATGCAATCGACTCCGCCACGGCTTCCGGTTTCAGGTTGATGTTCACGCCCAGCAATTCCAGCACGTCGGCGCTGCCGGATTTGCTGGAAACCGAACGGCCGCCATGTTTGGCGATTTTGGCGCCGGCGGCAGCGGCAACAAACATCGCTGCCGTCGACACGTTGAAGGTATGCGCGGAGTCACCGCCGGTGCCGCAGGTATCGATCAGGTCCGGCACGTCAGGCACCGGCACCTTGGTGGCAAACTCGCGCATCACGGTTGCGGCGGCGGCAATTTCACCGATGGTTTCCTTTTTGACGCGAAGGCCCGAGATGATCGCTGCAATCAGCACCGGCGATACCTCCCCGCTCATGATCTGTCGCATCAGCGACAGCATCTCGTCGTGGAAAATCTCGCGGTGGTCGATGATGCGCGCCAGCGCCTCCTGCGGTTTCATCACCGTATCGGTCATCGTTTTTCCTCCAGGAAATTCTTCAGCATCTGGTGGCCATGCTCGGTCAGGATCGATTCCGGGTGGAACTGCACGCCCTCAACCGCCAGCGTCTTGTGGCGCACGCCCATGATTTCGCCGTCATCGGTCCAGGCCGTCACCGCCAGGCAATCGGGCAGGCTGCTGCGCTCGATTACCAGCGAATGGTAACGCGTCGCCGAAAATGGCCTCGGCAATCCGCGAAACACCCCCACGCCTTCATGCTGGATCGGTGAGGTTTTGCCATGCATCAACTGCCGGGCATGCACGATTTTGCCGCCGAAGGCTTGGCCGATGCTCTGGTGACCGAGGCAGACGCCGAGAATGGGTATTTTCCCGGCAAACTCCTTGATCAGCGGCACCGACACGCCCGCTTCGTTCGGCGTACAGGGCCCGGGCGACACGACGATGCGTGCCGGCTGGAGCCGCGCGATGTCGGCCAGCGTGATTTCGTCGTTGCGATGTACTGCAACTTCCTCACCGAGTTCGCCAAAATACTGCACCAGGTTGTAGGTAAAGGAATCGTAATTGTCGATCATCAATAACATGGCGATTCCCTCAATCCAGACCGCGCGCATCTAATCGTGTATCGAGGCCGGCTTCGGCAATCTCGGCGGCGCGCAACAGGGCCCGCGCCTTGTTCTGCGTTTCCTGCCATTCCGCTTCCGGCTGCGAATCGGCAACCACGCCGCCACCCGCCTGCACATGCAATTTTCCATCCTTGATCACCGCCGTGCGCAAGGCAATCGCCACATCCATATTGCCGTGGAAACCGAGATAACCGACGGCCCCGGCATAAATGCTGCGCTTGACCGGCTCCAGCTCGTCGATGATTTCCATCGCCCGCACCTTGGGTGCGCCAGACACCGTGCCCGCCGGAAAGGTCGCACGCAGCACGTCAATCGCGTTGAGGCCCGGCTTCAATTTCGCCTCGACGCTGGACACGATGTGCATCACATGCGAATAACGCTCGATGATCATCTGCTCGGTGACCTTGACGCTGCCGGTTTGGGCGACACGCCCCGCGTCGTTGCGGCCAAGGTCGACCAGCATCAGGTGTTCAGCGCGTTCTTTTTCATCGGCCAGCAGTTCGGTCGCCAGCGCCGCATCTTCTTCCGGTGTGGCGCCGCGACGGCGGGTGCCGGCAATCGGCCGCACCGTGACCACATCGCCTTCCAGTCGCGCGAGGATTTCCGGTGAAGCGCCAACGACATGGAAATCGCCAAAATTGAAGCAGAACATGTACGGCGAAGGATTCAGCGCGCGCAGCGCGCGGTACAGCGACAAGGGTGAGGCGTGGAAGGGCTTGCTCATGCGCTGCGACGGCACCACCTGCATGATGTCGCCCTCGAATATGTATTTTTTCGCACGCTCCACCGCCTTGTAATAGGCCGCTTCGCCGAATCCGGATACCGCGGACTCGGATCTGGTCGGTGCACTTTCCGGCAGTTTCACCGGCGCACGCAGTTTTCCGAGCAGCACTGCCAGCCGCGCGCGGGCCGCGGCATAGGCGCCGGGTTTGCCCGGCTCGGCATAGACCACCAGCGACAGCTTGCCCGACAGGTTGTC
>CAMBCD010000277.1 GCA_945863085.1 Bordetella parapertussis | reverse complement strand
ACTTTCGCCAGCGTGCCGCCGTGGCGGCCGAACGGTGTGCGCAGTCCTTCGTACAGATAAGCGTTGAGCATGGTTTTTCCTCTCAGGGGTAATCAGGGTTCGGGAGTCAGCAGCGAAACGCCGAGTTGGGCGCGGCGACGCATCCAGATGTTGGGGCGATAACGCGGATCGGCATAAATCGAGTTCATGGTGGCAAGCACCTGATAGATGCGCTCGACACCGGCCACGTCGCCGAACTTCAGCGGACCGTTCGGGTAATTGAGGCCCAGCACCACGGCCTTGTCGATGTCACTGGGCTGCGCGGTGCGGCTTTGCGCAATCGAGCAGCCGATGTTGACGATCATCGCCACGATGCGCTGTGCGATGAAGCCGGGGCTGTCACGGCACACCGTCACCGGCACACCGTCGGAGGCGAGCAATCCATGTGCCGCTTCTTTCATCGCGGCGTCGGTCAGCGGCGTGCCCATGATGGTGCGGCGCTTGACCATCGGGAACAGCGTGTCGACGGCGACCGTGCGTTTGGGATCCAAGCCCTCTTCCACTGCGCAACTGGTGGCGTCCTTGCCGATCGGCGTCACGAGGATCAATGCTTTTGCCGAAGGTTTGCCGCCGGTTTCGATGGTGGCGCCGAGTTTGGTCAACAGCGCAGTCAGCACTTCATGACCCTGCGGCTCGGCCTTGCTGATCCAGACGCTGGCAGGTTTTGCGGTGGGCGCAGCCGCTTCCGGCGCGATGATGGGCTTCATCTCCGCGTCGTAATTGTAAAAACCCTTCTTGCTTTTGCGACCGAGTACCCCTGCTTCATAGCGCGACTGCATGATCAGGTTCGGGCGGTAACGCGGTTCCTGGAAAAACTGGTTGTAGATCAACGATGAGGCCGGCTGCGTCACATCAAGCCCGGTCAACTCCATCAACTCGAAAGGCCCCATGCGGAAACCGCAGACATCACGCATCACGCGATCGACATCGACAAAGGTCGAGACACCTTCATAAACCAGATGCGACGCTTCCAGCGTGAAGCCGCGGCCAACCTGGTTGACCAGAAATCCGGGCGCGTCCGTCAGGCGCACCGGCTCACGCGTCATGCGTTTGCCGATGACCATCAGCGCTTCGGACACCCAGTTTTCGGTCAGCAGGCCATCGATGACCTCGACCAGCTTCATCAGCGGCACCGGATTGAAAAAATGCAAACCGGCGAAACGCTGCGGGGTTTTCAGCTTGGCGGCAATGGTCGTCACTGACATCGACGAGGTATTGGTTGCCAGGATGCAGTCCGGCTTGACCACGTTTTCCAGGTCGGCAAACAAGGCGCGCTTGGCATCGAGGTTTTCGACGATGGCCTCGACGACCATGTGGCAATCCTTGAAATCCGCCAGCGACTGCGCAACGCGGATGCGTGCCGTGGCGGCATCGGCGTCGGCCTTGCTCATGCTGCCCTTCTCCGCCGCCCGCACCAGCATCTTCGCCACAAAATCGCGCGCTTCATCCGCAGCACCCGGCCGTGTATCCATCATCAGCACATGCATGCCGCCGGCGGCGGACACCTGCACAATGCCGCGCCCCATCGCGCCGGTTCCGATCACACCGACGCAAAGGTCGGCGCGGTTGGCATCAAAAGCCATAGTTAACCCTTATAAAATATAAATAAAATCAAATACTTATTATTATTTACCCTTGAACACCGGTTTGCGTTTTTCAGCAAACGCGGCCTGGCCTTCCTTGTAGTCCTCGCTCTTGTAGCAGGCCTCCACCATCTGCTGCAGGCGGTCCAGATCGCGCTTGGCCGGATCCTTGAGGCATTCAATGATCGAGGC
This sequence comes from Bordetella parapertussis, assembly GCA_945863085.1. The sequence continues at coordinate 2,486 of CAMBCD010000277.1, read as the reverse complement.
TTTCACCGACGCCAGCGTCAGCGGCGCGTTGCCGGCAATCGTGGTCGCGTAATCAGTGGTGTATTTCTCCAACTCGGCTGCGGGCACCACACGATTCACCAGATTCATCTGCAGCGCTTCCTGCGCCGTGAACTGGCGCGCAGTGAAGAAAATCTCCGCGGTGAACTGCGGACCCACCACGTCGGTCAGGCGCTTGATGCCGACAAAACGGTAACCCAGGCCCAGCTTACCGGCCGGCACACCGAACTTGGCGTCTTCAGAAGCAATCCGCATGTCGCAGTTCACGGCGATTGCCGTGCCGCCACCGATGCAGTAACCGCGCACCATCGCAATCGTCGGCTTCGGGCATTCCTGCAGCGCCTTGCTCGCATTGTCAGCGGCGGCGTTGTAGGCCTGCACCGCATCCTCGCTGCTGCGTTTTTCCTTGAACTGCGAGATGTCGGCGCCGGCGACGAAGGCCTTCTCGCCCGCGCCCTTCAGCACGATCACGCGCACGTCCGGATCAGCGGCAAACTCCGCCAGCACCACCGGCAACTTCAGCCACATCTCGAACGAGACCGCATTGTGACGGGCGGGATTGTTGAAAGTGATCCAGCCAATGCCGCCCTTTTTCTCGGCCAGCAGGCGATCAGTCATGGTGGGTTCTGCGGTTGCCGCTTGGTTCATGGTCGTCCCCGTGTGTTCACAATGTGTTTATCGGATAAGAATGCGCGGATGGAAACCGCCATTTTAACCGATGCAGAGGGGGCGAGACACCCCGTGGACTGGAGCAAAAACTGCTGGCTAATCGGTCATTACCGCTCCCGCCCCGCCTCGTGCACCACTTTCTGGATCGGTGACAGCAGATACTCCATGACACTGCGTGTACCGAGATGGATTTCAGCGTTGACCTGCATGCCGGGCATCAGCAGATGGCGCGTGCCGTTGCGTTCAAGATGTGCATTGTCCAAAGCCACTAGGACCCTGTAATGCAACGGCGATGTCATCGGCTGGTTTTTCATGGGTGCGTTTCTCGCTTCAGACTCACTCGAATCTGCGCTGATTTGTTTGACCAGGCCTTCGACCATTCCGTATTTCTGAAACGGATATGCATCAATTTTGACCCGTGCTTTCTGATATGGCGTCACGAAACCCGCATCGGCATTGGCTATCCAAACCTCTGCTTGCACCGGCTCATCAAGGGGAACCAGCGTCATGACCACCGTGCCGGGGGCAACCACAGTGCCTGGTGTGTGCGTCGCCAAATCTTTGACAATACCCGCCTGTGGTGCACGCAATTCAAGCAAACCGGAACGATGCTTCTGCTTGTCCTGCTCCTGCTGTGCGCGATGGTGTTGTGATGCGATATCGGCACGCTCAGCCTGCAGTTGCTGCAAATACCCGGACCGCAACTGGGCTACGCGCTTTTCCGCCTGCGCTATGGATGCCTTGAGGCCGGCAATCGCATGTCCCTGTGCCTTTAGATCCTGGGCGCTCTCGATGTATTGGCGCTGCCGATCCATGGCCAACAATTTTCCGGCAAAACCCTCCTGAGCCAGTTTTTCCCAACCTTCGGCTTGAGCACGATAAATGGGCACGGTGTGTTTGAGCTTGCCCTCCACCTCGTACGCCATGTTCAAATCATGCCGCGCTTTCAATAATTGCGCCTGCTCTGCCGCCAATCCATCCATATGCGCCCGCCGCCGCGCCTGAAACTGTGCTTCAACCTCATCGAACAGCAGATCATCCGTTCCCGGCAGACGCCCCATGGAGTGCCCGCGCAATTCTGCGTCAATGCGTTGCAACTGCAGCGCCTTGACTTTGACTTCGCGATCAACAGCGCGCATATCGGCTTCGGCCACACTCCTGTCCATGCGTATCAGCAATTGTCCCTCATTGACGGACTCGCCTTCCTTGACCAGGATGTCACGCACGATACCGGCTTCGGCGGGCTGCACAATTTTCAAAAAGCTTTGCGGCACCAATTTTCCGGGCGCAACGGCAACGATATCCAGTCTCCCGAATACAGCCCAGATCAGCGCGATGGAGAACAGTGCCAGCAGCAGATAAAGCAATGCCCGAGGCAATGGGGCGGGCGGCTGCTGTTGGATGCGCAGCAGGGCTGGCGCAAAGTCCAGCGATTGCCCCTCCGGAAACAGAAGGGACTTCAGTTTTCCGGGTAACGACATATCAGTCCGTTCAGCCCAGAGCCCTGAAACCTTCTTCGAGTCCCCGGAATGGTTTCAGGCTATGTCCATCCAATGTCGGTAAATTGTGGTGTCCCATGCCGGACCTGACTTCGAAGGCGCTTCGGCTCAACCACGGCAATCCGGAAAAGTCTTCGTGACTTATGCTTTCCGAGCGCCCTGCACCGTCACGCAGGTGATCGCGCAGCCATTGCTCGGACGCCGCCCAAGCCGCCCGGATTGTTGCTGCTTCTGCTTTGATGGCCTGTACACCATCGCGCGACTCATCCAGCCAACTCTGCAAAGCATCACCAGCATGCC